>NZ_JAMYMV010000084.1:0-23841 GCF_040318715.1 Mesorhizobium sp. M1050
CAGGATTGCCTCGAGCGGGCGCTTGTGCGGCTCGATAACTGGCAGACAGGAGAAAGCCCCCGTAGGTGGCTGTTTACGATCATGCATCATTTGTTCATCGACCAGATGCGCAAGGTGAACCGCCGCGGCGAGGCGGCGATGCTGCCATTAGCGGCCGCTGAGGCAGTCGCCCAGCCGTCCGAGCAGATGGAGAGCATCGCCTCGCGCGAGATCATCGACGCGTTGCAGGCGATCAGCCCCGACCGCCGCGCAGCCCTGGTCATGGTTGCCATCGAAGGCTTCTCCTATGCCGAAGCCGCCAGCATTCTTGCCGTGCCCGCCGGCACGCTGATGTCGCGCATCGCGCGCGGGCGTGAGGAATTGCGCGGATTGCTGGACGACACGGCGCGTCGCCGCGCGATAAGGATCGTCGAGAAATGATCCGCCGTGACTTCTCCGAACGTGACATCCACATGGCGCTCGATGGCGAGTTGCCCAGCGACGAGCGCGCCGCCTACGAAGCCTGGCTCGACGCCAATCCCGAGATGAAGGCCAAGAGCGCCCGCTTCACCGCCGATCGGACGGCGTTGCAGGCCGCCTTCGCCGGAGTGCTGGACGAACCCGTGCCTGCGCGGTTGCGCAAAGTCGTGCTCGGCGAGGCACCGGTCAAGGTCGCGATGCCACGCTCGCGCTGGTGGCTTGCCGCGGCCGCTGCCGTGCTTGTGGTCGCCGGCGGGCTTGGCGGCTACCTTGCCGGCATCGATGGCATCGGGCTGGAGAACCCGGCGGAGGATCGGCTGGCCGAGCAGGCAATCGCGGCCCATGTCGTCTTCGCCGCTGAAAAGCGGCATGCGGTCGAAGTGCCGGCCAGCGACAAGGATCATCTGGAGACCTGGCTGTCCAATCGGGTAGGGCTGAAGCTGGTGGCGCCGGACCTGACCGCGAACGGTTTCCAGTTGGTCGGCGGCCGGTTGCTGCCAGCCGGAGAGAGCAAGGCCGCGATGCTGCTCTACGAGGACGGCAAGGGCCAGCGCATATCTCTCTTCGTGACGGCACAATCAGCGGAGAACGCCAAGGGAACTTATGCATCGGCGGAGGACGGTCCCCGGGCCGTCTACTGGCTGGACAAGGGCTATGGCTGCGCCGTCGTCGGCTCGCTGCCGCGCGAGCAATTGGCCATCGTGGCAAAGAGCGCCTATGGTCAGCTTCTGGCCGGCCTGGCCAGTTGAAAGGCGCCGCTTTTGATGGCAACACCGATCTATGTTGGTGATCTGGTTCAACGCGTTTTTACATCGCCGACTGCTGTCGAATCTGTCACAATTCGGCCCTATTCGAGGTGCGATAGCGCTTTCTGGCCATCAGTATTTCGACTGATGTCTTGAACGTTTCAAGTAGGGCATTTCCCACCACCAATCGAGGTTCTCTGAAGCCGCATGCCTGCCGAGATCCGCACGGCCCGCGCGTCTGACGTCGATGATCTCGCCGCCATAGAGAAAGCTGTTTTCTCGACCGACCGTATTTCCCGCCGCTCCTTCCGCCTGTTCATCGAACGTGAAACCGCCGAGACCCTGGTCGCCGAAGTCGATGGCCGCGTGGCCGGCTACGCGATCGTGCTGTTTCGCAAGGGAAGCGGTGTGGCGCGCCTCTATTCGATCGCCACCGGTCCGTTTTTCGGTGGGCTAGGTGTCGGCCGCATGCTGCTCGGATCCGCCGAAGAGGCCGCCTTCGAACACGATCGCATGATGCTGCGTCTCGAGGTGCGCGAGGACAACAGCCGCGCGATCTGCATCTACGAACAAGCCGGCTATCGCAAGATCGGCCGCGAACCAGGCTACTATGAGGATGGCGAGACGGCGCTGCGCTACGAAAAGACCTTGCGCGGCGACGTTTCGATCGCCACCAAGGTGCCGTTCTACCAGCAGACTTGCGAATTCACTTGCGGCCCGTGCTGCCTGATGATGGCCATGGCCAATTTCGATCGCGGCTTCGTGCCGGATCCGGTCATGGAAATCCGCCTGTGGCGCGAGGCGACGACCGTCTTCATGATGTCGGGGCCGGGCGGGTGTGAGCCTTTCGGCCTTGCTGTCTCGGGGTACGAAAGCGGGCTTGCGGCGGAGGTCTACGTCTCCTTCTACGGCGCGCTGTTCCTGCAATCGGTGCGCAGCGAGGACAAGCGCCGGGTGATGGAACTGGCCCAGGTCGACTTTCGCCGGCGCGCGGAACTTTACGGCATCCCGGTGAATTACCGTCCGTTCACCATCGACGATATCAGAGCCGCGATCGCTGGGGGAAAACTGGTGCTGGTGCTGATCAGCGGCTTCCTGATGTTCGGAAAGAAGGTGCCGCATTGGGTGCTGGCGATCGGCGATGACGGCGACCATATCCTGATCCACGATCCTTGGGTCGAGGACGAAAGGCAGGAGACGATCCTTGATGCCGCCAATATTCCCGTGCCTTACGGCATCTTCATGAACATGGCGCAGTTTGGCCGCGACGGACTGCGTGCCGCCATCACTCTGGGAAAGCGCTGATAACAATGACCTGGGTTATTCTTACAGGCAGGCAGAGCGATCTCGACCAGGTGGCGACACCACACAAGATCATCACCAATCGCGACTATCTCGCGCATCCTTCGTTGTTTCGCGGCCAGCGCCCGAAAGTCATCAACCTCTCGAACAACTACGCCTACCAGAGCCGAGGCTACTATGCCTCGCTGCTGGCAAGCTCGCGCGGGCATAAGGTGATCCCGACGGTCGAGACGATGATCGATCTGTCGGAGCGCAAGCTTTATGAGCACGCGCTGCCGGAACTGGAGCTGGCGCTCAACAAATGCCGCAAGGACCTCGGCGGCGCCTTCCCGCAAAAAGTCTGCATCTTCTTCGGCATCGGGCCGTCGAAAATCTGGGACCGTTTCGCCAAGCTGTTGTTCGACTGGTTCCGCGCACCGGCGCTTGAAGTCCACATCAAGGACAGCGCCGAATGGGCCTCGATCCGCAAGATCGGCTTCCATCCGCTGGCGCGCATGACCGAGGACGAGGAAAAAAGCTTCATCCAGTGCCTGGAGACCTACACCAACCGCGAGTGGCGCGACACCAAGGGCCGCACGCCGGCGCGCTACACCTTCGCCACGCTGGTCGATCCGCATGAGGAATTGCCGCCGTCGGAGATATCGTCGCTGCGCTACTGGGCCAAGATCGCCGAAAAGATGGGCGTCGAAATCGAGCCTATCACCAAGCGGGACCTCGCCAAGCTCGCCAACTACGACGCGCTGTTCATCCGCGAGACGACTTCGATCTCCAACCACACCTATCGTTTCGCCCGCCGCGCCCAGCAGGAAGGCATGCCGGTCATCGACGATCCATTGTCGATGATCCGCTGCACCAACAAGGTCTATCTCAACGAGCTGATGGCCTACAACAAGGTCCCGGTGCCGCCGACAGTGATGATCGCCGGTACCTCGGACCTCGAACTGGCGGCGCAGACACTGGGCTTTCCGCTGGTGCTGAAGATCCCGGATTCGTCATTCTCGCGCGGCGTCAAGAAGTGCGCCAACTTCGATGAACTGAAGACGCTCGCCACCGAATGGCTGGAGGATTCCGATCTTCTGATCGCGCAGAAGTTCATTCCGACCGAATATGACTGGCGCGTCGGCGTGCTCGGCGGCCAGCCACTGTTTGCCGTGCATTATCTGATGGCCAAGAAGCACTGGCAGATCGTCAATCACAAGGCCAACGGCAAGCCCGACCAGGGCGGCATCAAGACCTTCACGCTGAAGGAAACGCCGGCGCATGTCGTCGAGACGGCGGTAAAGGCGGCGCGCTGCATCGGTGACGGGCTCTATGGCGTCGACCTCAAGGAAACCAAGGACGGCGTCTTCGTCATCGAGGTGAACGACAACCCCAACCTCGACCATGGCTGGGAGGACTCCGGCGAAAAGGACGAAGTCTGGGTGCGGCTGACGCAGTGGTTCCTGGAGCGGCTGGATCGACCGGGGCGGTAGTCAACCGGGCTTCGAGGTTTTTGCCGGCTGAAGTCGCAAGGAAATTTACCGCACCTTTCGTGATGGGGACCAGGCGAGCTCCGCGTGCACCACATCGCGGCTGACATAACCGCATAGAGTTGCATGCCGAGCATCACGCGGTGCGCCTTCTCATCAACTGCCGCAGTTTCATACGCTGATTGGAGGGCATTTGAAAGGTGGTCGAGCCGAGCTATGTCAGCTTCCACGGCAAATACTTCGAGATGCTACGCTGATGAAGGCCGGCTCACCCGGTTTGGCTATGCACCGAACGGGATTCTAACAGGCGCTGAATATCGGCCGCCTTTGACGGCACGCCGATCAGATAGCCCTGCGCCTCGTTACAGCCATTGCCTCTCAGCATGTCGAGCTGCGCCTCGGTCTCGACACCCTCGGCGGTGACGGTGATGCCAAGCTCGGCACCCAGCCCAATGACGGTGCGAACGATCGCCGCAGTGTCGCGATTGCCCAGATCGTGGATGAACGAACGGTCGATCTTGATCTTGTCGACGGGAAAACGCCTGAGATAACCAAGCGAGGAATAGCCGGTGCCGAAATCGTCGAGCGCGATGCGAATGCCGAGCCCACGCAACTGCCGCAATGTTCTCAGCACGGCTTCACTCTCATCCATCAGCACGGTTTCGGTGATTTCCAGTTCCAGCCGGTCGGCGGGCACGCCGGAAAAGGCGAGAGCCGAGATGACGCTACGGGCAAAGTCGCCGCTTTTGAGCTGCACGGCCGAGACATTGACCGCGATGTGCAGGCCGGCTGGCCAGCCTGCCGCAGCGGTGCAAGCCTTTCTAAGCGCCCACTCGCCAAGCGGCACGATCAGTCCGGTTTCTTCGGCGACCGGAATGAACTTGTCGGGCGCCACCGTGCCCCGCTCCGGCGAATGCCAGCGCATCAAGGCTTCGGCACCGACGATCTCACCGGAGGCGATGTTCATGATGGGCTGGAAATCGAGATCGAATTCCTGTCGAGGCAGCGCTGCCTCGAGATCGGTCTCGAGTGCGCGTCGTGCCCGCACCATGGCGTCCATTCCGGGCTCGAAAAAACGGTACAGATTGCGCCCTTCGCTCTTCGCCCGGTAGAGCGCCGTATCGGCGTTTTTCAGCAGCGTATCGGCGTCGCTGCCATCGTCGGGAAACACAGCGATGCCCATGCTGATGCCGACATGCATATCGCGGCTCTTGTCGCGGAAGGGTTTTGCGATCGTTTCGACGATCCGCTTCGCCAGTTTCTCAGCATCGGCGATACCCTTGAAATTGAACTGGATAATGACGAATTCGTCGCCGCCGAAACGGGCGACGACATCCGTTTCACTGCGCAGGCAACGCTGCAGCCTGTCGGCCACGGTCTTCAGCAGCCAGTCGCCGGCCGGGTGCCCCCAGCTGTCGTTGATGGCCTTGAAGCGATCCAGATCGAGCGAGAAGATTGCTAGCGGCGTAGCCGCCGGGTCTTCCAACGCAAGGTCGAGGCGTTCGCGAAACATCTGGCGGTTGGGCAACCCGGTCAGCGTGTCGTGATGCGCAAGATGTGTCATGCGCTCTTCGGTGCGGCGGCGTTCGGTGACGTCGTCGAAGGTCGCCACCCAGCCGCCGCTCATCGGCTGGCGTGTGACCAGAATCGTCCTGCCGTCGGTAAGATGCCGATACGCCGAATGCATTTTCCCTGCCACCAGGCAGGCTTCGGTTTTGGCGACTTCGCTATCGACGTCGATCTTGGTATAGATGCCAAGTTCCAGCAATCGTTCGAGCGCGTCGCGGTGCGTCGTCCCGAGCGGGAAGTCCGCCGCGGTGACTTTGTAGAGTTCCAGAAAACGCCCGTTGCGCACGATCATCTTGCCGTCGGCGTCATACATCAGCAGGCCCTGCGACATGTTGGCGAGCGCGGCGTCGAAGCGGCGGTGCTGCTCCTTGAGCTCTTGTTCGGCGCGCCGGTGTTCGGTGATGTCCTCGTAGATCGAGACCCAGCCGCCCAGAGCCAGCGGGCGATGCGAGATGTTGATGATGCGACCATCCGACAACGTCTCCTCATAGGTCGAGGGTTTCGCCTGGTCGATATAGGGCTTGCGGATGGCGTAGAGCTGTTCGGCGCTTTCCGAGGCGATGCCTATGTCGACGCTATGGCGCAGAATGTCGAGGAACGGGATGCCGGGCCGTATCACCTTAGGGTCGAGACAGAAGATGTTGATATAATTGCCGTTGCAGATGATCATCCGCTCGTCGGCGTCGAACATGCAAAGGCCATGCGACATGTTTTCGACCGCGGCCGAAAAACGTTCGTTCTGTTCGCGCAATTCGTCTTCCATGTGGCGCGAGCGATCCATGCCTTCGGGCTCCCGATCCGGGACGGCCGAACCACCCTTGGCATCAGCGACGGGCATGAGGCGCCTGCGGATCGTCATCGAACGAGCTACTGTGGTCGCCGCCGGTTAATTTAGCGTTTTAGCCGACCGCGGACGCCGAAGCTTGATGCCGCGACCTCTCGATGGCGGAAAACCGCTTCAGGAACGCATTCTGCGCCCAGGTCACCGATCGCGGCGTGAGGTCGAAGCGGTCGGCATTGAAGCCGCGCGGACGGCCGAAGAATTCGGTCGCCTCGGCGGTCGAAAACCCGGCAAGCAGCGTCGCCTCGAAATAGGCGGCGATCTGGTCGGCGCGCTTGATCTCCTTGCGCAGCGCGGCGGCTGGTTCCGGCGGCAGCGAGAAGCGCAGATGGATGGCGCGCTGCAACCGCAACTCACAGTCCTTGTAGCTTCCGCCCATCACCGATTTGAACGGTGAGATCATGTCGCCGATGACATATTCGGGGGCGTCGTGCAGTAGCGCGGCCAGCCGCGCATCAGGCGAAGCCTCAGGCACCAGATCGCAGAACAGCGCCTCGACCAGCAGCGAGTGCTGGGCAACCGAAAAGGCATGTTCGCCGCTGGTCTGGCCGTTCCAGCGGGCAACGCGAGCGAGCCCATGCGCAATGTCCGAAATCTCGATATCGAGCGGCGAGGGGTCGAGCAGGTCGAGTCGGCGGCCCGACAGCATGCGCTGCCAGGCGCGTGCCGGCGCGCCGACACGGTCGGCCGCCATCAGGCCTCCTCCGCGCTGACGGCTTCCTGCGGGAAGGCGAATTTTGCCCAGGCCGGGATGGCAAGTGAAACGGTGGCGTCCCCGGCCATGATCGGCTGACCGGCGTCGATCGCCGCCTTGATCCGGTCGATGCGGGCAATAGCCAGACCGGTCGTGCCGACAGTCGAGCCGAGCGTGCCAACCGGCCGTCCCGCGACGGTTAGATCGGTGCCTGATGCGGGCAGGGACCTGTCGGCCGATGCAATCAGTACGCGCCGCCTGGCGGTGCCGCGATGCTGCATGCGCGAGACGACCTCCTGGCCGACATAGCAGCCCTTTCTGAACCCGACACCGCCGGTTTCGTCCAACAGCACGTCATGGGGGAAAGCGTCTCCAAGTTGGTAGTCGCTGCCGCTTTCGGCAACACCGCCGGCGATACGGAAGGCGTGCCATGCGGCGAGGTCGCTTCGATCATCAGTTTTGCTATAGGAGCGCGTGACGGCGCCGCTCGGAAAGCGCGTGTCGGTCACCGCCGTTGAATCAGATTGTGAGGGCGTTGATTCAGGTCCCCATGCGACGGTGACAAGCGCCTGATCGGATTTGGCAATCTCGACTTTGGCGCGCAGTTTGTAGAGCGTCAGCCGGCGCATGAAATCGTCCGAGATATCGGCACGGCATTCGAGCCGGAATGCATTCTCGCCAGCGCGCGAGATCAGGAAATCGAAAAGGATCTTGCCTTGCGGCGTCAGCAGCGCGCCGGGCTTCGCTTCGCCAGGAGCCAATATGTCGAGATCGGTGGTCAGGATGTTCTGCAAAAAATGCTCGGCGTCGGGACCCGAGACGGAAATGAGGGCGCGGTCTTTGAGCTGGGCAAAGGGCATGGGCGGAAAAGCAGCCTGATCTTGCAAAATGGTCGGCCTTTACGTAAGCCGCTGGCACTCCCCCCGCAAGAGAGCATGGCCATGATCTACGACCTCATCCTGACAGGCGGCACAGTGGTCAACCATGATGGCGAAGGGGTCCGCGATATCGGCGTGAAGGTCGGGCGCATCGCCACCATCGGCGATCTCCGCCAGGCTTCGGCCGGCGAGACGATCGACTGCCGCGGCCTGCATATCCTGCCGGGAGTCATCGACAGCCAGGTGCATTTTCGTGAACCTGGACTGGAGCACAAGGAAGATCTGGAAACCGGTTCGCGCGCGGCGGTGCTTGGCGGCGTTACCGCCGTGTTCGAGATGCCCAACACCAATCCCTTGACCACCAGCGAGGCAGCCCTTGCCGACAAGGTTCGGCGCGGCAGCGGTCGCATGCACTGCGATTTCGCATTCTGGGTCGGCGGCACGCGCGAGAATGCGAAAGATGTCGGCGAGCTCGAGCGGCTGCCGGGTGCGGCCGGGATCAAGGTCTTCATGGGCTCGTCCACCGGCGATCTGCTGGTCGAAGACGACGAGGGCGTGGCATCGATCCTCCGAAACACGCGCCGTCGCGCCGCCTTTCATTCCGAGGACGAGTTCCGGCTGCGCGAGCGTCTGAACGAACGCATCGATGGCGATCCGTCATCGCACCCGGTCTGGCGAGATGAGATCGCCGCCTTGCGCTGCACCGAACGGCTTGTACGCATCGCGCGCAATGTTCGCGCCCGCATCCATGTCCTGCACATCTCGACGGCCGAGGAGATCATGTTCCTCGAACAGCACAAGGATGTCGCGACCTGCGAAGCGACGCCGCATCATTTGACGCTGAGCGCGGACGATTATGCGCGGCTCGGTACGCTGATCCAGATGAACCCGCCGGTGCGCGCCGCGCGCCATCGCGATGGCGTGTGGCACGGCATCGCGCAAGGCATCGTCGATGTGCTCGGCTCCGACCACGCGCCGCACACGCTGGCCGAGAAGGCAAAGCCCTATCCGGCCTCGCCCTCGGGGATGACCGGCGTACAGACGCTGGTGCCGATCATGCTCGACCACGTCAATGCCGGCCGATTGACGCTGCAACGCTTTGTCGACCTGTCCAGCCACGGCCCGCAACGCATCTTCGGCATGGCGAGAAAGGGCCGCATCGCCGCCGGCTACGACGCGGACTTCACCATCGTCGATATGAAGCGGCGCGAAACCATCACCAACGCGCAGGCCGGCTCGAAAGCTGGCTGGACGCCTTATGACGGGAGAGAAGTGACCGGTTGGCCGCTCGGCACCGTCATTCGCGGCCGCCGGGTCATGTGGGAAGGCGAGATCGCCACGCCAAGCCAGGGCAAAGCGGTGGAGTTTTCCGAGGCATTGGTTGGATAGCTGGTTCAAGCGTCGGATTTTAACCGGCGATCCATTAAGTTAAGAGGGCTATGAACGCAGATATCGCGCCCATGATTGTCCCTGCCGAGCTTCCAGAGCTTGGTGCACTTGCTTGGAATCGCGACCCTGCGCGCTCGATTCCAGCCGAGGAGGCATTTGCGCTATACGAGCGAAATTGGCGTTTTGTCGATCAAAAGCGTCTTACGACGCGTGAAAAGCTGCTTATCCAGACTCTGGCAGATAAGTTTGGTCACGGCATCCTTTTGACCACTGTCTGAAGTTCCTTTCGGCCGGATACCGGCATCGACGAGGGACCGCGTCGATAGCTGGCGGAACTCAATCCCCGGCGACGAAGAAGGTCCATTGTCCGGTGGGCGTAATGCCGACACGGTAGAAAATGTAAGCGCCGAACTGCTTCATGTCGTCGAAATCGCCAGCGGTGACGATCTTGAACAGTTCGACCCGCTGCTTGGCATCCAGCTTGTCCAACGGCATGGCAAAGAAATACGGCCACACATAGAGTTCTTCCGGCTTGCCGGCATCGAGGTGAACATAACCGGCATTGAGCACCTCTTCGAGGATGGCAAGGATCTCCTGGCCATCCGGATCACCCGAGAGGCCTTTAAGGAAGGCGATGGCGTCGCCGTCTATGTCGGTCAGCGATATCTGCGTCATGCTGTCGCCCGTACCGATCAAGGGCCGCAGTTTTTCGATGTCGCCGCCCTTGCAGGCCTCGACGATCAGATCATGCATGCGCCGGACCGGTTCCGGCAGCTTGCCGAGATCGTAGACAACCTCCGGCAGGGGCGTGTCTGGATCGACGCGCGGCCTGGTCACGCCGCCATCTGCCGGGCTGTCGGGCTCGGATTCGGCCGGAGCAGCCGGCTGGCCGGCCGGAGGCGGCGTTCCGACTGGGTTGGGCATCGGCACGGTGCTTCCCGGGGGCGACATGTCGTCGTCCGTCGGCTGCGTGACTGTTGGAGGTAGCTCTTCGCGCTTGATCTCGCTCAGCGCATAAGCGGGGCTGCTTGCGAGACATACAACCATGGGAATCGCGGCACAGCAAGCGGCGAAGCAGATGCAAAGGACCAAGCCACGCGGCTCGCCTGACATCGAAAAACTCACTGCCCGTTTCTCCCTGCTTCCGGGCATGACGCCCGAGCGGCGTTCCGTCGTCAAAGAGCCGGACGTCGGTTCAGTGCCGCAGCCGTTCAGGTTCGAAGGCGCCAGCAATCACCTTTTCACGCATACGGTCGAGCAGGGCAAGGGCCGAGGTCTCGCCATTGGCACGCAACATCTCACCGAAGGCGGTTTCGAGCGCTGCTTCGGCAATGATCTCGGGCTCTATGCCGGCGGAGAGACCTTCCGCCCAGGCCTCGCTGTGGCTTTCCACGGCGGTCAGGCGTTTTTCTTCCCGGACCAGCGCGTCGATGTCGTTGACACCATGTTCCATAAGCGAATGTCCACCTTTCAAGCAGCGATCCATCGATGTGGATCAGGCCTGATCTGTTCATTTCACACGCGAGGCAATTAAGTATTTGTAAATACGACATTTTTTTGATCGTATGTTACAAAGACCGGTTGCCTTGCGCGAGGCTGCGTTCGACCCGAGTCAAACTTAGCCGATTAGCGCGGCACGCGGGGCGAAAACCTTCAGTTTGAGTTAATTCCGCATTCTCGCGATAAGGTTTTGTTAATACTGTTGCAGAAGCGCCACATGAGGATTGCACCAAGATATCGCCTGGCACAAGCCGGACATGTCGGCTGTCACCGGCAATGGCCCGGATAATTGTTGATGAGGAGTTGAAACGCCCAAAGCACGTCGCTTTTCGTTGGAGTCAGGCAACGCGCTCTAGGCTTTCTAATTTATGCCGTCTTATCCAAAGCCGCTGCGCACTTTGGGCGACATGCCTAGTTGCCGTAACGCGAGGCGATATCGCGTGACAGCGTCTCGCCTTCCTTCATATAGCGGCTGATGGCTTCGGTCGCCGAGGGTGTGCACTGCGTATAAGTGCCGCCGAAGGAGCGATAGCCGCGATTGAAGCTGGCGATGAAACGGGCGCGCCGCTCGGCATCCGGATTTTCCGAATCGAGCAGCTTCTCCATCTCGACACGCCACTGGTCGCCCTTCTCGCCGCATAAATTGCGCAGGAAATGCAGCGACCCCAAAACCTCCGCCAATCGCATCAGCCCCGGCTCGAACGGCGACTCGGCGCTAAGTGCGGGCCGTATCGAAACGGCTGCGCTGACGGACAGGCATATGGCGAGGAGCATGGATGAACGGTTCATGAATCTTCTCTGCCGAACGGCATAAGCCGTTCTGGCTTTGCCAGACAGCATAAGTCTTTGTGACGAAACAATTTGTCGCCTGCAAGGCGATTTTCAGGACTGGGGCCTGCCGTGTCCGCCGGGATTCAACAAGTCTTCGGCAACCGCGAACACCGAGCCGGCAAGCGGCAGTGTCGCCATCTCGCTGAGCGTATAGAACGCAGCCGTCTCGGCGTCGTCGCTGGCCACCGCCTCACCGCCGGCATAGGCTGCGCCGAAGACCGTGAGGAGATAATCGACGGGGTGGCTGTCGTCCCTGCCGTCGATATGGATTTCCCGAAGCGGGTGGTAATCGGTGGCCCGCAAGCCGGTCTCTTCCAGCAGTTCGCGGGCGGCAGCCTGCTCCAGCGTTTCGCCGGGTTCGACCTTGCCCCCCGGAAAGGCATAGAGTCCTCGCGAGGGTTGCCGGGCTCGCTTGACCAGAAGCACGGTATCCGCACGCACGATGGCGACCGAGACTGCAGGCAGTATCTTACGCGCTTCGTTCATGGATCCCGATCAGGCGTGGAGGTAGTTGTGGACCGCCCAGCATGGGCGAGCTTTAGCGGTTGCGCAACGCCGGTTCCATCGCCACTTTTGAACCAGACCATTCGAGGGCAGCAACAGACAATGTGCGGACGTTTTGCCTTGACCGCGACGCCGTATCAGACCGCCGCCGTGCTGGGCTTGGCCGAACTGGAGGAGTTCCCGCCACGCTACAACATCGCGCCGACACAGCCGGTCCTGATGGTGATCGCCGGCCCTCCGCGAGCGCCGGGCTCGAATCTGCCGGACCGCCAGCCGATGCTGGTGCGCTGGGGGCTGATCCCGACCTGGGTGAAGGACACAAGCGAGTTTCCACTGCTGTTCAACGCGCGTTCTGAGGGCGCTGCCGAAAAGGCCTCGTTCAAAACGGCGATGCGCCATCGCCGTGCTTTGGTACCGGCCTCCGGCTTCTACGAATGGCGGCAAACCGGTGGCAGGAAGGGGCAACCCTACTGGATCAGACCCAAGCATGGCGGGTTGGTCGCCTTTGCCGGATTGATCGAGACCTATGCCGAGCCGGGCGGTTCGGAAATGGACACCGGCGCCATCCTGACAGTCAACGCCAATGCCGATATCGCGCATATCCATGATCGCATGCCGGTGGTGATCGATCCCAGGGATTTCGCCCGCTGGCTGGATTGCCGCACGCTCGAGCCGCGCGATGTGGCCGACCTGTTGCGGCCGACACAACTCGATTTCTTCGAGGCAATTCCCATCTCCGACCTCGTCAACAAGGTCGCCAACACTGGACCGGAGATTCAGGAGCGGGGCGAGATCGGGCCGGAGCCCGAGAAGGTCAAGCGCCGGAAGCCCGGCGCGGACGACAGTCAGATGACGCTGTTTTAGCCTGAGGCCGTTGTTGAGAGGCGCATATCGGCGCCATCATGCCCGGCTATGCGGCCGGTCGCAAACCGCTTCAGGCGGCGCGGGGCGACACGATCTTCTGTGCCGGCTTGTTCTTCTTCGCGGTGTGCAGAAGGGCGGCGACGATCGCGGCAGGACCGACTGCGCGATAGTGGTTGGCCAGCGCCGGTTGCTTGGCGCGGTTGGATTCTTGTTTGCTGCGAGGCATGTCTCTCTTCCCAGATAACATTTTCGTGTCCGCGTTTGATGGCCGATTCTGACCAAATCGTGACGCCTGCTGATCTAGTCGACGAATGTTTCATGACTGTGCCGACATGTTTAATAAAATGTCTCTGTGCATCATTACCTGTGATCCAGCGACGTTTTTGCCGAAACTAGCGACTTGACGGCAACACTGGCCAAGGCGATAAAGCCGGCCATGAAAACGTCTTTCGCCATTTGTGGCATTTGCATTATTGGCTAGCCTCGCGCTGGTCCGGACGTTTTCGCCTCATCTTTCCCAGATTGGACAAACGCCCCGGCCAGCAGGCTGGAATTCGGTCTTGCGCCTCGGCGCTAGGCGGGGTCCTGAACACAACAGACCGGGAAGGCACGAATGTCTGACGCATCGAAGGGCCTGCGCCTCTACAACACGCTGACGCGGACGAAGGAGGATTTCATCCCGATCGATGCGCGCAATGTGCGCATGTATGTCTGCGGCCCAACCGTCTATGACTTTGCCCATATCGGCAATGCCAGGCCGGTGATCGTCTTCGACGTGCTGTTCCGCTTGCTGCGCCATGTCTATGGGCAGGCGCATGTCACCTATGTTCGCAACATCACCGACGTCGACGACAAGATCAACGCGCGCGCCTTGCGGGATTTTGGCGGCGAGATCGCCTCAGGCAAGCTTTCGCTCAATGAAGCGATCCGGAGGGTCACCGAAAAGACCGCCGATCAGTTTCACCGCGACGTGGCGGTTCTTGGCTGCTTGGAGCCGACGGTCGAGCCGCGCGCCACCGAATTCGTCGAGCCCCGAGCTGACGGTAAGGTGGACATGATCACCTTGATCCAAAGCCTGATCGAACGCGGCCATGCCTATGTTGCCGCGGGCGAAGTCCTGTTCGACACGGCGTCGATGCCTGACTACGGTCAATTGTCAAAGCGCAATCTCGACGAGCAGCAGGCCGGCGCCCGCGTCGCCGTCGACGCGCACAAGAAAAATCCCGGCGATTTTGTCCTCTGGAAGCTGTCGTCGCCGGAGGAGCCGGGCTGGAATTCGCCATGGGGCCGAGGCCGGCCGGGTTGGCACATCGAATGCTCGGCAATGTCGGCCGCCTATCTTGGCGAAGTCTTCGATATTCATGGCGGCGGCCTCGACCTGATCTTCCCGCACCATGAAAACGAGATCGCCCAGTCGCGCTGCGCCCACGGCACCGATGTGATGGCCAACATCTGGATGCACAATGGCTTCCTGCAGGTCGAAGGCCAGAAGATGTCGAAGAGCCTTGGCAATTTTTATTCGATCAACGAATTGCTGGAGACCGAGACCTTCGGTGGCCGCAAATGGCCGGGCGAGGTGCTGCGGCTGGCGATGCTGATGACGCATTATCGCGAGCCGATCGACTTTTCCGTGCGCAAGCTGGAAGAGGCCGAGAACACGCTGCGCAAATGGAAGCGGGCGGCGGACCTAGCGTCGGCGGCGGGGCAGTTGCCGGTGGAGGTCATCGATGCCTTGTCCGACGATCTCGCCACCTATGCTGCCTTCCAGGTTTTGACCCAATTGGCCGGCGAGGCAGCCGACGGCAACGATGCCGCAGCGTCGCTGAAGGCGACGCTTCTGTTCCTCGGCTTCGATGTCGCGTCGGCGAAGGTCGATGAAGACTACATCGCCAAGGCCATCGCCAAGCGCCTGGCATTCATCGCCGCGAAGAACTGGGCCGAGGCCGACCGCATCCGCGATGAACTGCTTGCACAAGGTATACAGTTGAAGGACGGCAAGGACCCGGTCACTGGCGAACGCATCACCACTTGGGAGGTGAAGCGGTGAGGTTGGCGCGAAACTCTTTTGCAAGGTTGGCGGAGACGCTGGCGACAGCCAATCTCCCCCCTTGCGGGGGAGATGTCCGGCAGGACAGAGGGGGGTGTGAAGGAACGCCAGCGTTACCGTTTGCACTCCCTCGTTTCAACCATTTCCCGAGAAGGCAGCGGCCTTCAGCGGATAGGCCGGCGGGACAGCACCCCCCTCTGCCCTGCCGGGCATCTCCCCCGCAAGGGGGGAGATTGGCAGCTCCACCGAGTAGACCTGTTCTGCAACGTTTAGCAGCCTTCTCGTACGAAGGTGCCTGATGGGTCACGACCTCGTCCCATCACGCCAGCGCAAGAACGCAAAATCCATGCGTCGTGTGATGACCGACGCCGAGCTGAAGCTCTGGAACGAGCTTCGCGCGCATCGGCTAATGGGCTTAAGCTTCCGCCGGCAGGTGCCAATCGGCCCTTATATCGTCGATTTTGCCTGCTCGGACAAAAAGCTGATCATTGAGGTTGATGGTAGCCAGCACGCAGACGCTGAGCACGTAGAGCGCGATTCAGAGCGCAGCGCATATTTGAAGAGTAGCGGCTGGACCATCCTGCGCTTCTGGAACGACGACGTCATTCGCGATATCGACAATGTCTGCCAGCACATCGTGATCGAGGCCGGCCTTGCCGGCGCCGAAATGCCGGCGGGCGAACGAGCAAGGGAGGCAATTTCATGATCGACCATCTCGGCATCACTGTTGCCGATTTCGACGCTTCGAAGGCTTTCTATGACAAGGCGATGGCGCCGCTTGGGGCCTCGCTGCTTTACATGGTGCCGCTCGAATACACCGGCGGCGCCAAGGTCGGTGGCTACGGCCGTGACCGCCCGGTGTTCTGGCTGAGTACCGGCAAGGACAAGCCGAGGGACCGCCAGCACGTCGCTTTCACCGCGCGCAGCCGCGCCGAGGTCGAAGCCTTCCATGCCGCGGCACTTGCCGCCGGCGGCAAGGACAATGGCGGGCCGGGCCTGAGACCACACTATCACCTGGACTACTACGCCGCCTTTGTCCTCGATCCCGACGGCAACAATGTCGAGGCCGTCTGCCATGCCACGGAGTGAGCGGCGATGAGCCTCGACAATCGGCCGATCTATACCGGCGGCTGCCAGTGCGGCGCGGTGCGCTTTCGCGTCGAAGGCGCGTTGGGAGACGCTTCGATCTGCCATTGCCGCATGTGCCAGAAGGCGTTTGGCTCGTTCTACGCGCCGCTTGTTTCAGTGCGCGGGGCGAAGCTCGACTGGACGCGCGGTGAGCCGAAATATTTTCGCTCATCCAACCATGTCGATCGTGGTTTTTGTGCCAATTGCGGCACGCCGCTGACCTTCACCGCGCCGGATGGTGTCGGGCTGGCGATCGGTGCGTTCGACAATCCGGCGGAGATCGTGCCGTTGATCCAGTGGGGCACGGAGGCAAAGCTGCCCTATGTCGATACGATCCCGGAACTGCCGGGCGAGGAGACAATGGCCGATATGTCGGCGGCCCCCTATCTGGCCGATCTCGTCTCCTATCAGCACCCAGACCACGACACCGAACAATGGCCGCCAAAGGAGAAGTCATGACCGATCAGGTAAGAACCGGCGGTTGCCAGTGCGGCGCCGTGCGTTTCCGCATTCATGGAGCGCTCGGCCGTCCCTCGATCTGCCATTGCCGCATGTGCCAGAAGCAGTTCGGCTCGTTCTTCGGTGCGCTGGTGACGGTGCCCAGGGATGGCGTCGAATGGACCCATGAAGAGCCGAGTTACTTCCAGTCGTCGGTCAACATCGATCGTGGCTTCTGCGCCCGCTGCGGGACGCCGCTTACCTATCGGCAGCCTGGTGGACTGGAGATCGCCATCGGCGCCTTCGACGATCGTTCGGACCTGGCACCGCAGATCCAGGTCAATTACGCAGCGCGGCTGCCCTGGGTGGAGACGATCTTCGACCAGCCCGTTCACCAAGACCCCGACTACTACGCGAGGCAGGAGCAGATCATCTCCTTCCAGCACCCCGACCATGAAACAGCGGACTGGCCGATCAAAGGTTTGCAACTATGAGCTGTCAATTGCGTACCCTCTACCCCGAAATCGAGGCGTTCGATTCCGGCATGCTCGATGTCGGTGACGGCCATCGGGTCTACTGGGAGCGTTCCGGCACCAAGGGCGCCAAGCCGGCGGTATTTCTGCATGGTGGGCCGGGCGGCACCATCTCGCCAAAACACCGGCGACTGTTTGACCCGAGCCTTTACGACGTCATCCTGTTCGACCAACGCGGCTGCGGAAAATCGACGCCCAATGCCTCGCTCGAAGCCAATACGACATGGCATCTGGTTGCCGATATCGAACGGCTGCGCGAAATGGCCGGGTTCGACCAATGGCTGGTGTTCGGCGGCTCCTGGGGCTCGACCCTGGCGTTGGCCTATGCCGAAACGCACCCTGAACGGGTCAGCGAACTGGTGGTGCGCGGCATCTACACGCTGACGCGCGCCGAACTCGAATGGTACTATCAGTTCGGCGTCTCTGAAATGTTCCCGGACAAATGGGAGCGGTTCCTGTCGCCGATCCCCGAGGCCGAGCGTGGCGACATGATGGCCGCCTATCGCAAGCGGCTGGTCGGCAGTGACCACAAGGCCCAGATCGAGGCAGCGCGCGCGTGGAGCCTGTGGGAAGGCGAAACCATCACGCTGTTGCCGGAGCCGGAGACCAGCGGACCGTTTGGGCAGGACGACTATGCCGTCGCCTTCGCCCGTATAGAGAACCACTATTTCGTCCATGCCGGCTGGCTCGAGGAAGGGCAGCTGCTGCGCGACGCGCACAAGCTGAGCGAGATTCCCGGTACCATCGTCCACGGTCGCTACGACATGCCGTGCCCCGCGCGCTATGCCTGGGCGCTACACAAGGCCTGGCCGAAGGCGGATTTCCACCTGATCGAGGGTGCCGGCCACGCCTATTCGGAGCCGGGGATTCTTGACCGACTGATCCGCGCGACGGATGGTTTTGCGGGGAAGAAATGACAGTGCCATTCGCCCCCCTCTGTCCTGCCGGACATCTCCCCCTCAAGGGGGGAGATTGGCTTGCATTTCGGCTTTCGCAAATATTCGGCGCAGCAAGGGATGGCGGAGCATTCGAGCTGCCGATCTCCCCCCTTGAGGGGGAGATGGCCGGTAGGCCAGAGGGGGGTGCTCGCGCACCCGCAGGACTATGAAAAAACAACGCCTCTATCTCTTCGACACCACACTGCGCGATGGCCAGCAGACGCCGGGCATCGACTTTTCCGTCGAGGACAAGATCGCCATCGCCAAGCTGCTTGACGCCTTCGGCCTCGACTATGTCGAGGGTGGCTATCCCGGCGCCAACCCGACCGACACGGCCTTCTTCCAGGAGAAGCGGACGACACGTGCCAAATTCGCCGCCTTCGGCATGACCAAGCGGGCAGGGGTATCAGCGTCCAACGATCCCGGCCTTGCCTCACTGGTGCAATCTAAGTCGGACGCTATCTGCTTCGTCGCCAAGAGCTGGGACTACCACGTCCGTGTCGCGCTCGGCTGCACCAACGAAGAAAACCTCGACGCCATCAAGGCCTCTGTCGAAGCGGCGATCGCCGCCGGCAAGGAGGCGCTGGTCGACTGCGAGCATTTCTTCGACGGCTTCAAGGCCAATCCCGGCTATGCGCTGGCGTGTGCCAGGACCGCCTATGATGCAGGCGCGCGCTGGGTGGTGCTGTGCGACACCAATGGCGGCACGCAGCCGTCGGAAGTCCGCGCCATCGTCGAGAAGGTTATTTCGTCCGGTATGTCAGGCGATCATCTCGGCATCCATGCCCATGACGACACCGGCCAGGCGGTGGCCAATTCCCTGGCCGCCGTCGAGGCCGGCGTGCGCCAGATCCAGGGCACGCTCAACGGCATCGGCGAGCGCTGTGGCAACGCCAATCTGATCTCGATCGTGCCGACGCTGGCGCTGAAGCCGGCCTTCGCCGATCGTTTCGAGACGGGCATTTCGGCTGAGGCGCTGACTGGCATTTCGCGTCTGTCGCGCGCTTTCGACGAGCTCTTGAATCGCGCCCCGGAAGCGCAGGCGCCTTATGTCGGTGCCTCGGCCTTCGCCACCAAGGCCGGCATCCATGCCTCGGCGCTGGCCAAGGAGCCGGCGACCTATGAGCATGTGCCGCCGGAAACGGTCGGCAACCGCAGACGCGTCATGGTTTCGGACCAGGGCGGCAAGGCCAATTTCCTAGCCGAACTGAAGCGGCGCGGCATCGACGTGCCGAAGGACGACCACCGGCTCGATGCGCTGATATCAGTGGTCAAGGAGCGCGAGGCCGAGGGTTACGCCTATGAGGGCGCCGACGCCAGCTTCGAGCTTCTGGCGCGCAAGATGCTGCACGGCCTGCCGGAATTCTTCAACGTCACCTCGTTCCGCTGCATGGTCGAGCGCCGCTTCGACGCCAACGGCCAGTTGAAGACGGTGTCCGAAGCGATCGTGAAAGTGCTGGTCGACGGCGAGGAGAAGATGTCGGTGGCCGAGGGGCATGGCCCGGTCAACGCACTCGATATCGCGCTGCGCAAGGATCTCGGCAAATTCCAGGGCGAGATCGCCGACATGGAGCTTGCCGACTTCAAGGTGCGTATCCTCAATGGCGGCACCGAAGCGATCACTCGCGTGCTGATCGAATCGCATGACGGCACCGGCGCGCGCTGGTGGACGGTCGGTGTTTCCGAAAACATCATCGACGCCTCGTTCCAGGCGCTGATGGATTCCATTGTCTACAAACTGATGAAGAACCGCGAGATGGCCGGCCTGGTGGCGGCGGAGTGAGGCGATGGGTTTTTCGATCAGCTGGCTAGGCTTTCGCGATTACGGCGCAAAGGAAGCCGCCGCTTTGTTCGGGCGTCAACTCGGTGATCCATCCGAAGATTTCGATGCGCCAATAAGCGTCTATGCCAGCGAAAAGCACTGGGCGATCATCATTCTCCAGCCCTGCAGTTTCCCAAACCCGCCCTCCCAGTATCTGGCCGCGATTTCGCAAGGCCGCGAAGTCATAATGGCACATATAGAAGAGCATATGATGTTCGCACGTGTCGAACTCTGGCGCAACGGCAAGAATATCTGGCAAGTATGGCATGGCGCCGACAAGAATGTCAGGGATCTGCATACCACGGGCGATCTTCCATCATCATTTGAAGCGTTAAAACGGCGATGTTTTTCAAAGCAGGACGAAGAAGACATCAAAGGTACCGCAGTCGATTTTGTTTTTGACCTTCCTCTTGATCTTGCGGCCGAGCTGACGGGCTTCCGGCACGATGAAGGTGCTCCCGACCGCACTTTCTTCGAGCTAATTGAGAAGACGGCTCAGCCCTAGAATCGTATTGCGGACGAATAAGCTTGCAATGCATTCAGGACAATGGCGGTTGAACCATCAGCGAAAGTCCATTGATCCATCAGAACTTTGCGATGGTCTTGGCAAAGTGGCTGGGCCATAGCGTTGGCCCATGGCCACTGAAGCAATTATCCTGGACGCTGATTCCAAGGCCCGTCGCGGCTTCCTGCTCGCACTGGGCGCTTATTTGCTATGGGGAATGCTGCCCTTCTACATGAAGGCCGTGGCGCATCTGCCGCTCGCCGAAGTCATTGCCCACCGCATCGTCTGGTCAGTGCCGATCGCCGCCGCCGTTCTGGTCTGGGCCGGCCGCACGGCGGATTTCAAGGCGGCACTGCGTTCGCCGCGCACTATCGCCATGGCCGCGCTGACGGCGGCGCTGATCTCGGTCAACTGGGGCGTGTACGTCTGGGCGATCGCCGTCGACCGCACGGTCGAAACTGCGCTCGGCTATTACATCAACCCGCTGGTCAGCGTCGTCGTCGGAGCCCTTTTGCTTGGCGAGCGGCTTGACCGGCTTCAGATCGCAGCAGTGGTACTGGCGGCGGTCGCCGTCGCGGTACTGACCATCGAAGGCGGCAAGCTGCCCTGGGTGTCGCTGGCCTTGGCGTTTTCCTTCGCCGCCTACGGCTTCTTTCGCAAGACGCTGCCGATAGGCCCCAGCCAGGGGTTTCTGCTCGAAGTGCTTTTGCTGTCGGTGCCGGCGCTTGGCTACATCATCTATCTGATCGCGACCGGACAGGACCACATCGTATCCGGCAATGCCACGGACACCGCGTTGCTGATCGGCTGCGGTCCGGTCACATCGGTGCCGCTGCTGTTGTTCGCCTTCGGCGCCAAGCTGCTGCGCCTCTCCACCATCGGCATCATGCAGTACATCGCGCCGACTATGGTGTTCCTGATCGCCGTGCTGATTTTCGATGAGCCTTTCGGCACCACCCAGGCCATCGCCTTTGCGCTGATCTGGACGGCACTGGCGATGTATTCCTGGTCGATGTTGACGACCGCGCGCAGGGCTGCGCCGAAGCCCGCACAGTAAGAGATTCGGATGTACCTGCTGCATATCGCCAACAAGAACTATTCCTCGTGGTCGCTGCGGCCATGGGTGCTGATGCGGGCGCTGGATATCCCATTCGAGGAGCGGCTGACGCCATTCCCGACCGGATCGAGTTGGGAGCTCTACCGGTCGTTTTCACCCAGCGGCCGTGTGCCGTGCCTGATCGACGATGGTTGGGCGGTCTGGGATTCGCTCGCCATCGCCGAATACCTGGCGGAGCGCCATCATGGCGTTTGGCCCGTCGAAGCCAAGGCACGCGCCTGGGCACGCTCGGCCGCCGCCGAAATGCATTCGAGCTTCACCGCACTGCGCGGTGACTGTCCGATGAGTTGCGGCGTGCGGGTCAAGCCGTTTCCGATGTCCGACGCGCTGAAGCAGGATCTCTTTCGCCTCGGCGATCTTTGGAACGATGGTCTCGCCCGTTTCGGCGGGCCGTTTCTGGCCGGCGCTCATTTTACTGCCGTCGACGCCTTCTTTGCTCCCGTGGCATTTCGGGCTCAGTCGTACGGGCTCGTTTTCGAAGGGGCGGCCGTCGCCTATCCGGCGCAATTGCTTGCCTTGCCGGCGATGCGCGAATGGTATGCGGCTGGCCTTGCCGAGACCTGGCGCGAGCCCGACCATGAAGCGGAAGTCGCCGCCGCTGGCACCGTCATCGAGGATTTTCGCGCCTCGGTGTGAAAGCCGCTGGCGTTACATTCCCCGGCCGAGCCGCCTGACGAACAGATAGGTGGCGGCAGCGATAACGAGCGATACCGCCGATACCACCCAAAAACCCATCGGCGTGTTGACCAGAGGCAGGCCGCCGACATTCATGCCGAACAGGCCCGAGATGATGGTCATCGGCAACAGCACCGCGGTCATGACAGAGAGGACATAGAGGAGTTGGTTCGACTGCATGGTCAGCTTGGCCATCAGCTCGTCCTGCAACAGCCTAGTGCGCGCCTGCAACTGCTCGCCGTCGTGATAGAGCGTATGCGCCCGTTGCGAGAGCCTGACCGCCATGTCGTTGATCGGGTCAGGCAGCTCGTTGCGATGCGAATGATCGAGATGCCGGAACAGATTGGTGATCGTCGCCATCTGCCGATGGATCACCACCAATTGTCGGCGCGCCTCGACCAGCGCTTGTCGTTCATTGTGCCATGCATCGCGCACGACACGGTCCTCGATGCCGTCGAGCGTGTCGCCCAGCTTGCGGAGCTCGGCCGACATGCCGTCGAGCGACTGGCCCGTGACCGCCTCTATCAGTTCCGCCGGCGAGCGGAATTTCCGCGATCCATTTTCCACCGCCTTGCGGACGGCGTCGACCGATTCCAGCGGCTGCTTGCGAGCGCCGATCAGCATCGTGTCGTTGAAGGCGAAGCGGAAATGGACGAGTCCGCGCGCCTCCGAAAAGTCGTGCCTGAGATCCGGCAGATCGCCATAGAGCCAGCCATCCTCGAAGTCGATGTGGCAGCCATGGCTCGGAGCAAGGAAGGCGTCGCGCACCGGCCCCGGCAAAGCCCTTTCGGCGCCGATCTCCTGGCGTGCGTGCAGGTCAGTGATCTGGTAGCTGCGCCATGTCCAGTGCGCGGCCGCGGCGTCCCTGGTTCGCACGCCCTCTGCGGTGAAGTAATAGATGAAGAACAACCCGTGCTCATCAGGCAGGTAAGGCGACAGGTCGGTGCCTTCCGGGGCGAGAGCGATATCCATGGGCGAGGCGCCAGATTCAGGTTTCGAACATGGCGCCGCGTGGCGGTCGCCTGATCCCAATTTCTAGCACGTGCGAAGCCGGTTTCGTGTGACGGTTTCTTGACAGCCGATCACAGCCTGTCGATCGCCGCGTCAATCCGGTGGTGACGCCTTCGCCGCCACCGGATTGCGTCCTCTCAACGCTTCGGGCCGAACCCAGGGTAAGGATTGAGCGGCACGATTGCGGAGATATCCATCATGCCGGCCTTGATCAGGGGCAAGGTGGCGAGATGGCCGCGCACGTCTGCGTCGCTGCCGGCCTCGAACATCATGCCACTGCCTGGTATATCGCCGCGGTTCCATACCTGGCGGACCGCGCCTTCGGCGTAAAGCGTTCGGCGCTGTTCGGCCTCAGCGGGCAGCAGCGGCGCGAAATCGGCATCGGTAAACTTTTCGGTGTTGCGAGTGAGAAGGGCAAAGAACTGCATGTCGGTCTCCTTTGGTTGGGATGGCCGAGTATCACTCCCACTGGTCAGACTGTCCAAGACTGATTAGGCTAGTGCCCGTCCATAAACGGTAAGCTGCTGAAATTACTGGAGGAATCACCAAATTTCCGCAGGAAAGGCCCGACGGTTTCAGGT
>NZ_JAMYMV010000085.1:0-23159 GCF_040318715.1 Mesorhizobium sp. M1050
AGCCCTGATAAAGGCCACCAAGCTTGCTCTTGCGGGATGAGTTATAGTTCAGCGCGATCTGCGGCTCGATGCCATGGAAGGCAGGCACATCGATGCCGATGGAATAGCCCAGATTGCCGTTGCCCGAACTCTTCGGCAGATCGACCTTCGGCGTGCCAATGGCTTCTGGATCGCCGCTGGTCGTGGTCGCCAGCGTAGTTGCAACGGCCGGCGCCTCGGGGGCGGCCTCCGTGTCGGTCGTCTTGGCCGCCTTGCCGCTGCTCTTGGCATCCGCAGCCTTGGTATCTGTCGCCTTGGCATCCACCGGCTTGGCGCCAACCTTGGCCGCCGCATCCGGGCTGTCGGTTGCCGCACTTGATGCTGCATCTCCCGCCGTCGGCGCCGCAGTGCCCGACGCTGGCGTGCCACCTGCCGGCTGTGCGCCTGATCCCAGTGCCGCGCCGCCATTCCCGAAGCCGGCAGCAGATGTTTCTGTAGCCGCGGAAGAGCCCCGGCGCTCCTGCGCGAACACTACTATCCCTGCACTTCGGCTAATATAAGAGACAGCAGAAATATCCGCGCCCACAACACCCAAGGCAAGCACTGCGGCGCCAACAAGAAACCGTTTCATGAGTCCCCCAAGCCAAGTTGCCTATCGGTACTCACCTTTCATTTTGGGGATACGACGCCAAACTGTAATAAGATACTTATCAACAGAGTTATTTGTGGAACGACGCTGAGGACCCAGCTCAACCGGTAGATCCCAGTATGATGCGTGCCAGTTCCGATGGATTCTCCACCGCTGAAAAGTGCCCAGTGTTCTTGAGTGTGAACATGCGCGCGTTGGGAAGCAGTGCCCGGGTCCGCTCGCGCTCGTCGGGGCGCGACCAATCGCTGTCGCCATAGATGAGCGTTACGGGTGCAGAGACAAGCCGATACCAGTCCCGCGCCACGGACCAGGATCGCCAGCCTGCGAGCACCTTGCGTGCGATGCGCTTGTATCCGGGGCGCTTCGCGACGCGGCCGAATTCGGCAAGAAGGTCGGAAGGAAGCTTACGCGGATCGTGATATCCCCCGCCCATGATCTTGCCGAGTACCATCTGGTTTTCCATCCAGGCATTGAATGGGCCTAGAACCGGGACTTGCAAACTCCCGATGATCAAATTCGCGAGCCAGTTGCCACGTCGGAGCCCATCTCCGTAACGGGTTTCGTAGTCGTAGGGATTGCTGGCGAAGACGCGCTTGACCCGTTGCGGAATTGCGGCCGCGACCGTGAAAGCCAACGCACCGCCGATCGATTCGCCCACAAGCGTGACGTCGGTGAGGTTGAGCTTCTCGATGAAGCCGATGACGCCTTGCCTAAAATATGGCTCATCGAAGGGCGCGAGTGGATCGATCGGCGAATGACCGTGTCCAGGGAGATCGATGGCATACACCGTATACGACTCGGCGAGCAGGGGTGCCAAACCGCGAAAGTACTCGAGCTGTGTGCGGATCGTATGCATAAGGACCAATGGTGGCCCATTGCCGGTCTTTTCATAACGCAAAGTGAGCGTGTCCGATATCTGCAGAAGGTTGGGTCTGGGCGAGGTAAGCATTTCAGCTCTCTTCTTTGTGTGTGTGTCGGGGAATGAGGACAGGTGGTCTCAGTCAAGCCGCGCGCCGGCCAGCTTCGTCGTCCCAGCGCTGGAACAAGGCGCTGGCGTTGACGCCTCCGAAGCCGAAGCCGTTGCAGATCGCGTAATCCATCGCAAATGGCCGGGCTTGGTTTGCGACGAAATCGATACCGTCGGCGGCCGGATCGGGAGCGCTTAGATTGAGTGTCGGTGGTGCCACCTGATCCCTGAGCGCCAGGATCGTGAAGATGGCACCAAGCCCGCCGGCCGCGCCCAGCAGGTGTCCGGTCGCGGATTTCGTTGCGCTGACAGCTATCGCGAAATCGTGCCCGAAGACGCTCTTGATCGCTTCGATCTCACCCAGGTCGCCGATCGACGTAGAAGTCGCATGGGCATTGAGATGCCGAACCTCGCGTGGCGAAATCCCCGCTTGCGCAATCGCGATCTCCATGGCCCGGTGCGCGCCGTCGCCGTCCTCAGGCCCGGAGGTGACATGGTGGGCATCCGCAGTCGTGCCGTAGCCGACGAGCTCAGCCAACGGCTTTGCGCCGCGCGCCAACGCGTGGCTCAACGCCTCGATGACCAGCACGCCGGCTCCTTCGCCCATGACGAAGCCGTCTCGCGATGTGTCGAAAGGGCGCGAGGCTTGACCAGGACGGTGATTGAAGGAGGTCGAAAGAGAGCGTGCCGCCGCAAAACCACCAAGGCTGACGACATTCATGCATGCCTCGGTTCCGCCGCATACGGCGATGTCGGCTTCATTGGCGCGGATAAGGCGAGCGGCATCGCCGATCGCCTGGATGCCGGCCGCGCACGCCGTGACCGGCGCGCCGAGCGGGCCTTTGAAGCCATGGCGGATCGAGATGTGGCCCGCCGCGAGGTTCACCAGGAAGGATGGCACCGTGAAGGGTGAAAGACGGCGAACACCGCGCTGATCAACCGTTCGCACGGCTTCGGTTATCGCCGGGAAGCCACCGACCCCCGAAGCGATGATCGTCGCCGTACGCAAGCGGTCTGTCTGCGAGACGGGTGCCCAGCTCGCCTGGGCTAGCGCCTCGTCCGCAGCCGCCAGCGCGAAGAGAATGAAGCGGTCCACCCGGCGCTGGTCCTTCGGAGCCAAGATCATATCGGGATCGAACCCGGACTCCGGGTCTTCTTCCACGCTGGGGACCACGCCGCCGACCTTCGCCGGCAGGTCGCCCACCATGTCGTCCGGAAGCTTCCGGAGCCCGGAGCGACCGGCCAGGAGACGCGACCACGACGTCTCGACATTGGCGGCCAGCGGCGTGACGGCTCCTACGCCCGTAACCACAATCCGTCGCATCCATTCTCCTATGGCTTGGGCGTGTCGGTCGCGCTGTGCATGCCCTTCAAGCCGCGACTGCTTTGCGCACTTGATCGGTCGCCGCATCGAGAAAGGCGTTGGCGAGGTCCGGGTCGTTGACCGCGCGCGAGAGGACGACTGCACCAACCATCGTCGAGAGAATGGCCATGGCATTGCGGCCGGGCTGCGCGCCGCCGGCCTCGCCGACCCATGGTCCCAACATCTTGAGGTATTCCCTGATTCCGGATTCGAACGATGCTTTGACGTCGCTGCCCTGCCTGGCAGCATCCGAGCCGAGGGCAACAACCGGACAGCCGTCCATCTTTTCTTCGCGATGCCCCGTGCTGAGATAAAGGTCGATCACCGCGCCAAGCGGATCCTCCGGTTTCGCAGCGATAGCACCCGACCATCTGCTGGTCGCATGTTCCATCGCCCGGCTAGATGCCTGTGCCGCCAAGTCCTCCTTCGATGCGAACTGCTTGTAGAAAGCGCCTTGGGTCAGCCCCGCGCCTTTCATCAGATCCTTGAGGCCGATGCCGTCGAAGCCGTGCTCCCGAAAAAGCCGGCTGGCCACATCGATCACGGTTTGCCGGTTCTGCTCAGCCTGAACGCGACTTACGCGCATCATCATCTCCATATTTAGATTGCGTACAAAATCTATATCTCAGTTAGAGACCGAACGCAATCTATCAAGAGGAGATGCGGGACGGATGCTCGCCACGTGAGCGGTGTGGCGGTTTGCCGCAGACCGAATATGTCGTCTTTTTAGATTGTGCACGAAATCTAAATGGTATAGAGTTCGACCACAATCTAACAAGGGGATACGAAGATGGTCCGCAGAATCTCGGGCGACGCAGGACACAGCGTAGAGAATGAACGCAATCTATTTCGACGTGAGGCGATGGGCATGAAAAAGAAACCGGTTATTATGCTGGGTGCGATCCTGATCGCGGGATCAGGGTTGATCGCGGTGTCAGCGGCGACGGCATTCGCCACATTTGCCAGTTCCGCGCAGGAAGCTTCCGCCTCGACCGACCCGAGGCAGGAGCCGCCCGTCGTCAGGCTGGCGGCGGCAGCCCAGGTGAGCGGTTCCGAACGCAGCTTCACGGGCATCATAGGGGCCAGGGTGGAGAGCAATCTCGGCTTCCGCGTTCCCGGCAAGATTATCGAACGGCTCGTGAATGTCGGTCAGCAGGTAAAAGCCGGTCAGCCGTTGATGAGGATCGACGATACCGACCTTCGTCTCGCGCTCACTGCAAAGCATAATGCCGTTGTTGCCGCGCGTGCGATCGTCGCCCAGACCGAGCCGGATGAACGGCGATACGCCAATCTGCTGAAAGATGGATGGGTCCCCCGGCAGCGGTACGAGCAGGCGAAGGCCGCAATGGATACCGCCACGGCCCAGCTCGCCGCCGCCGAAGCGGAAGCGAAAGTCGCGGAGAATGAGGCGACCTATGCGGTCCTGGTGGCGGATGCCGATGGAACAGTAGTCGATACGCTTGGCGAGCCGGGTCAGGTCGCCTCTGCCGGCCAGGCGGTGGTTCGTGTTGCCCAGGCCGGCCCCCGCGAAGCTGTGGTCGCGCTTCCCGAAACGATCCGGCCGGCGATCGGCTCCGTGGCCGAGGCCAGCGTCTACGGGGGTGATGAGCAACGCCATGCGGCACATCTGCGACAATTGTCCAACTCCGCCGATGCCCAGACCCGCACCTATGAGGCCCGCTATGTGCTTGACGGTGAGGCAGCGGCAGCGCCGCTTGGCGCGACTGTGACCATTCGCCTTGCAACCCAGGCAACTCAGCCGGAAGTCCAGGTGCCGCTTGGGGCAGTGCTCGACGACGGCAAGAAGACCGGCGTTTGGGTCTTGGACAACGGCACGTCGACCGTACACTTTCAACCGGTCAAGCTTGTTCGTGTGACCGGCGAATCCGCCGTGATCTCCGGATTGGGTTCCAGCGATCAGATTGTCTCGCTCGGCGCTCATCTTCTGCAGGAGGGCGCTCGCGTCAGGACTGCTTCCGAAAACGGGAGCAACTGACGATGAACCTCAATCTTTCAGCGATCGCCGTTCGCGAACGGGCCGTCACCCTGTTCTTCATCCTCCTGCTCGTGGCGGCTGGCGCCTACGCGTTTCTTATGCTCGGGCGGGCGGAGGATCCCAACTTCACCATCAAGACCCTGACGGTCACGACGGCATGGCCGGGCGCGACGGCCCGCGAGATGCAGGACCTTGTCGCCGAGCCGTTGGAGAAGCGGCTTCAGGAGCTCACCTGGTACGATCGGGTCGAGACGACCACGCGGCCGGGATACGCCTATATGACGGTCACGCTGAAGGACAGCACGCCGCCATCCGCCGTGCAGGAAGAATTTTACCAGGCCCGCAAGAAGCTCGGGGATGAAGCCCGCAACCTGCCGCCCGGCGTCTACGGCCCCTTCGTCAACGACGAATATTCGGATGTGAGCTTCGCCCTTTATGCGCTGAAGGCAAAAGGCATGCCGATGCGTGAGCTGGCCAGGCAGGCCGAGACCATTCGCCAGGATCTTCTGCACGTGCCTGGCGTCAAGAAGATCAATATCCTTGGTGAACGTCCGGAGCAGATATTCGTCGAGTTTTCCTATGCCAAGCTGGCAACCCTCGGCGTGTCCGCACAAGATATCGTTGCGGCCTTGCAAAGGCAGAACACCGTCACGCCGGCGGGCTCGATCGATACTCAGGGGCCGCAGGTCTTCATCAGGCTCAACGGCGCTTATGACGGTGTCCAGGCTATCGCCGACACGCCGATCGTTGCCGGGGGGCGGACGCTGAAGCTTTCCGACGTTGCACAGGTCCGCCGCGGCTACGAGGACCCTCCCACCTATCTCATCCGACGCCAGGGCGAGCCCACCATCATGCTCGCGGCCGTTATGCAGGAGGGTTGGGACGGTCGCGCGCTCGGCAAGGCGCTGGAGGACAGGACGGCGGCCATCGCACGGACATTGCCGCTTGGGATAACGCTCGACAAGGTGTCCGACCAGGCCGTCAACATCACCTCGGCGGTCGACGAGTTCATGTTGAAGTTCGCGATGGCGCTCGGCGTCGTGCTGCTGATCAGCCTGCTCAGCATGGGCTGGCGCGTCGGCATCGTCGTGGCGGCCGCCGTCCCGCTGACGCTTGCCGCCGTGTTCCTCATCATGCTGGAGACCGGCCGGTTCTTCGATCGCATCACGCTCGGCGCCCTCATCCTGGCGCTCGGTCTTCTCGTGGACGACGCCATCATCGCCATCGAGGTGATGGTGGTGAAGATGGAAGAAGGCATGGATCGCATCAAGGCGGCGGCCTATGCCTGGAGCCATACCGCGGCGCCGATGCTGTCGGGAACGCTCGTGACGATCGCTGGGTTCCTGCCCGTGGGCTTCGCACGCTCGACGGCTGGCGAGTACGCCGGCAACATCTTCTGGGTCGTGGGGTTCGCTCTCATCGTCTCCTGGATCGTCGCGGTGGTCTTCACGCCCTACCTTGGCGTCAAGATGCTGCCCGCGATCAAACCGGTCGAAGGCGGCGTTCACGCCATATACGACACACCGAACTATCGGCGCCTTCGGCGGCTCATCATCTTTGCCGTGCGCCACAAGTTCGTGACCTGCGGTGTCGTCGCCATCGTCTTCGCGCTTTCGGTTGTCGGTATGGGCAGCTTGAAACAGCAATTCTTCCCGACATCCGACCGCCCCGAAGTGCTGGTCGAGGTTCGCCTGCCGGAAGGCACCAGCATGGAGACCACGACCGCCACAGTGGAGAAGCTCGAGCATTGGCTGGACGGCCAGCCCGAAGCCAAGATCGTGACGAGCTACGTCGGTCAGGGCGCTCCGCGCTTTTTCTTCGCGATGGCGCCGGAACTGCCTGATCCCGCCTTTGCCAAGATCGTCGTGTTGACACCGGACGCCGAGGCGCGCGAGGCGCTGAAGCACCGGCTCCGGGAGGCGGTATCGCAGGGGCTCGCGCCCGAGGCCAATGTGCGCGTCACGCAGCTCGTGTTCGGACCCTACACACCGTTCCCTGTCGAGTTCCGGGTCATCGGGCCTGATCCCGCGCAACTCTATAGCATCTCCGAGAAGGCCCTCGCTATCATGCGGGGCGTCCCGGACGTGCGCCAGGCCAACCGCGACTGGGGCAACCGCACGCCCGTACTGCGCTTCATTCCTGACCAGGATCGGCTGAACCTCATCGGGCTGTCACCTGCGGAGGTGGCCCAGCAGCTGCAGTTCCTGCTCACCGGCATTCCCGTCACACAGGTCCGCGAGGACATTCGCAATGTCCCGATCGTGGCGCGCAGCGCTGGGGCTGAGCGGCTGGATCCGTCGCGGCTGGCGGATTTCTCACTGATGAGCCGGGACGGCCGCCAGATTCCACTCGACCAGATCGGTCATTCGGAGGTCCGCTTGGAAGAGCCGATCCTGAAGCGCCGCGATCGTCTGCCGGTCATCACGGTCCGCTCGGACATCAATGAGGCAACGCAGCCTCCAGAGGTCTCCAAGCAGATCATGACGGCCCTGCAGCCGCTGATCGCTTCCCTTCCGGCCGGCTATCGCATCGAAATGGGTGGATCAATCGAGGAGGCGACCAAGGCCAACACTGCTTTGGGCAAGATCTTCCCGGCCATGATCGCCGCCATGCTGATCGTCATCATGCTGCAGGTACGATCCTTCTCGACGATGGCCATGGTCGTGCTGACGGCACCGCTTGGCCTCGTCGGTGTCGTGCCGATGTTGCTCACCTTCAACCAGCCTTTCGGGTTCAACGCCATTCTGGGCCTCATAGGACTGGCCGGCATCTTGATGCGCAATACGCTGATCCTGACGGAACAGATCAAGGAGAACCGTGCTGCCGGTCTTGACGACTATCACGCCGTCATTGAAGCCACCGTGCAACGCACCAGGCCCGTCATCCTGACCGCTCTCGCCGCCGTGCTGGCCTTCATCCCCCTTACGCACTCCGTGTTCTGGGGATCGATGGCCTACACACTGATCGGCGGCACGGCGGCCGGCACGGTGCTGATCCTGCTCTTCCTTCCCGCTCTTTATGCCGCCTGGTTCCGGATCAAGCCGACTGCGGATGAGGCCCATCAGGCTTCGACCGAAGAACCGGAATTGCAAACAGCGATGGCCGCCGAATAGGGCACTGGTGTCGGAGGAGACGGTTCAACTTCGTCCGCTGGCCTTGCCTGACATGCGCAAGGCCGGCTGCGCGATCTTGCCGTCTGCCGATGACTGGCCACGCAAGCCGCGAAGGGGGCATCAGCACTGGAGACATCAATGGATCGCCCGGTTCGAAAGCCACCTGATCGAAACGAGGTGCGCCGGCGCATTCTGGAGGTGGCGGAGCAGCACTTTCGCCGCATCGGCTACCATAAGACGTCGGTTGCCGATATCGCAGGGCGGAATCATGAATCGTTAACGCTCTGGCAACCAAGCGGGATTCTGTTGGCCGGGAAGGAGACCGGCGATGGACGCAAGCCGCTGAGCCGAGGGCCGTGTTGTTGGCACCATTCACGACTCCGCCAGCGCTAGTGCCCACAGAGACGTTGAACTCATTCCCGGGGGCGGCGCTATCTCCGGCATCCACGCCAATAGAAGTAGAGTTGCCGACAGCTGTGGCGCCGGGACCGCAGGCAAAGGAGCCTGTGGAGCCGTCCACGGTCGCACCGCCACTGCCCTGTGGCTCGGCGCCTGTTGCGCTTACGCCGCAGACCGCCTGCGCCGCCGCCGCGCCCGTCAGCACCAGCAGGGCCATGACGGCCAGGCCTGCGAGCCCTATCCACCGACCGAACATGTGGCCTCCGCAGATTCGATCCGCTCCGAACGAAGATAAGCGGAGTGAGGATGATGCGACCAGTCGTCAAATGACGACTATTAGGCCAGCCGGCCGGGCGGATTGGGGTGCAATCTTCGACCTGTTGCCGGAACGCAACAGAGTCTCTCTTCCCTTGAGAGGGCCGTGGAGCTCGCGGATCAGTCGATCTCGTGCACTCGCGGCAAGGGCCTTGATCCGGAGATCGGCCAGGCGCACTTTCATTGGCTGCGGTCGGCGTCGGATCCGCTAGGTACGTCAAACCTGGTCGGGCTGACAATCGCCTTTTGCGCACGCTTCGGTTGGCTGCCCAATAGGATAGATCCTGGATTTCTCCTTGAGGCGGACGCGGCAATGAGGCTTCAGGCGGTCTACAAGCCAACGACTACCGCGAAGGAGTTAATCGACGCGGTTATCCATCCCAGCCAGTTCGTCCTCTTCGATCTCAGCCCTAAACCAGCTGGTATCGCTGGGATCGAAGGCGCCGGCAGGGGCGGTCCGGGCACCCCGCAAGCACAAGCTAACGTACATTCGTCATCGCCCTATGGCGTTGTCGCGCAGGAAGGTTGCGCGAACTACTCGCGCACGGTTACCCGCGGTGTCGCTGAAACCTTAGCGATGGAATCCATATCAACAGTGACAAGACCGCCTCCATCGATACGAACGGTGACTTTGCCATCCTCTTGAACAACGCGCGTCGCGAAACCACTAATTTCGACTTTCTGACCTACCTTGGCTTTCTGCGGCGTGTCGATGGCAAGCGGGAATTTATAGGTCGGCACGCTAACGCTTGAAACGCCGTCCTCCATCACGTTCAGGATGGCCGATAGCGTGATCTCATCTCCGATTTTCGGTTTTCGCGCCATTCAAATCGCTCATGATCGTGATCGTGACATGCACCTAAAACCCTGCTCACCTCGGCGAGTTCAGGGAGAACAGCGATTAATTAAGCGATTGCTAACTTTTATTCAAAGCCATTTGGCCAGATGGTCGTTCGCAAAGCCGCGGCCCGATTCGGAAGACGGCACCTAAGATGCCAGTGAGGGCGCCGCCGATCACGTCGGTGACATGGAACCAACAGGGAGCAATAGGGGAAAGGTCAGGGGGTTTCGGATGTTTCGGACGGTTCGTCTTGTCCTTTCTGATCAAGCACAGCAAGGAGTGCCCCAATGGCGCCAGGTAGGTGCGCCTCGACCTTCAAATCTAACACCTTGTGGAGGAAATGACGGGTCTCATCGGACGCAATCATGCGCCGAACAGCGTGCGCAGCCGACGTCTGCCCTGATTGATAATGCTCGGCCATGATTGGAACTCTCCCACTCCAGAGCGCCAAACTCGTTCAGGACAGAATGGTTCCAATCAAGGGTCACCTCGGGCGCCCCTTCGCCTCAGATCAATGGCGTTCAACTCACCCCTGCTCAGTGTAGCTTCTCGATTGGTCATAGCACTTCCCTCTCCACGGGATCCGGTGATTGCGCCATGGCCGCTTTCGCCTTAGCGGTTGGTTCAGCCAGCCTTACTTTGGTCAAAACGGTCGCAGCCATTAGGCGATCGAGGTTCGCTCTGGTCCGCTGAGCTATCGGCTGAATGTGTGCGGATATGAAAGGCGCGGCCAAGAAGTGATTGGCTTCACGGCGTGTCGCTTTGCGGCAGCCATCCGGGAGACGGCCGGGACTGCATCACGGCGATCAATTCGCTTCCGGCTAAGCGGAAGAAGGCGCATTCCTGAAACGCCGGCCACCGGAGGACTGCGCTCTGTTGCGCCCGCCGGTCGCGTCGGGTGCAGTCTCGATGATCTCGCCCGCCACTACAGCGCGCACCCGCTCCAGCATCTTGGGAATATCCCGGGCAGGCAGCGGGCGGCTGAGCAGGAAGCCCTGCGCTTCTGTGCAGCCTTCTCGTCGGACCCGGTCGAGCTGCTCCACCGTCTCAACCCCTTCGGCGGTGGTCCGCATTCCGAGGCTGTTGCCTAGACCCGTGATCGCTCGGATGATGGCAACAGAACTGTCGATGCCCCCCACGTCCGTGATTAAGGATTGGTCGATCTTGATCTTGTCGAACGGGAACGAGCGCAGGTAGCTCAAGCTCGAATATCCGGTACCGAAATCGTCCATCGCGATGTGCACGCCCAGCATATGAATCTGCTGCAGCATCGCCAGCGTCGCCTGGGTGTTGGCCAGCAGCACCGTTTCGGTAATTTCAAGCTCGAGCTGGTTCGGGGGCAGTCCCGAGACATCGAGCGCCTCGACAATTGCCGAGAGCAGGCGCGAGTTGCGAAACTGCATGGGCGACAGATTGACGGCGACCTTGATGCCATCGGGCCAGCGTGCCGCATCCAGGCAGGCTTGCTTGACCACCCATTCCCCGACCGGGACGATCAGGCCAATCTCCTCGGCCAGGGGAATGAACTCGGCTGGGGAGACAATGCCGCGTCTCGGGTGATGCCAGCGAAGCAGCGCCTCGAAGCAGCTAACCTCGCCACGGCCGATATTGAGGAGCGGTTGGTAGTAGATCTCAAATTGCCCGCGATCCAGCGCTTCGCGCAGATCGAGTTCGAGAAATCGCCGCGCCTGCATGCGGGCATCCATTTGCGACTCGAAGAACCTATACGTCCTGCGTCCCTCGGCCTTTGCCCGATAGAGCGCCATGTCGCCGTTCTTGAGCAACTGGTCGGTGTTCCTGCTGTCGTTGGGCGAAATCGATATGCCGACGCTGACGCTGATCACGACCCCATGACCGTCGACTACATAAGGCGCGCTGAGCGCATCGATGACCCGTTGCGCGAGGGCGGTTGCCTCGACCGGTTGACCTGCCTCCCTTTGAATGATCACGAACTCGTCGCCCCCAAGCCTGGCCACTGTGTCATCATCGCGGACCAGCCGCCTCAGCCTGGAGGCAACCTCCTTCAGAAGGGCGTCGCCGGCCGAATGCCCCAGCGTGTCGTTGACCATCTTGAAATGATCGAGATCAAGGCAAAGGAAGGCGACTTTGCCATCTCTGCGTCCCATCTCGGCGAGGGCTTCCTCGGCGCGTTCGCGGAACAATATGCGGTTTGGAAGGTCGGTAAGCCCATCATGGCGTGCCATGTGAGAGATGCGGGCCTCGTTGCGGCGCAAGTCGGTCACGTCGTGATGGGTGGCGAGCCACCCGCCGCCCGGCAGTGGTTGGTGGATGAGGTCGATGGTCCGTCCATCATTGAACTCCACCAAGCTCTCCACGCGCTCAGCGCGGTCGATGGTCTCAGAGAGTTGTTGCAGATACTTTCCCGGGTCTTGGCCAACGTACAGCCCCGCCGAAATTCGGTACTGCATCAGATCGGCCCATTGCGTGCCTGGACGAGTCAGGGCCTCCGGTAGGTTGTAGAGATCAGCGTAACTCTGGTTGCAAAGAACCAGCTGTCGCCCGGCATCGAACATGCATAGGCCCACGGGCATGTTGGCGGCGGCGGCTGCTAGGTGCTGCCGTTCCTGTTCGGCCTCGCGGGCCAAGGCGTCACTGCGCTCCAGGCTGGCACGGTAGCCGGCAAACGCCGAGAACAATAGCCCAACCTCGTCGCGCCGATCGCTTTTCAGCGCAACCAGGGTTGAGCGGCGGTCGCCTTGCGTCAACCGGTGCATCGCCTCGCTCGCGGCGAGGATCGGCTTGCTGACATTGTGGTGAATCCAGGCGACAAGCCCGCCAAGACACGCGGCCGCAAAAACAATCGCTATCCAGGTCAGCCGCTGTGCGACGCTGTAGCTGCGATCGGCCATCGCTGCGACAGCAGTGCTGCGCTGGTTGGTGAGGGCCAGCAGGCCGTCCAGTCGCTGAGCCGCCTCGGCAACAATTGGAAGCGACACTGTCTCGAACTCTTTAAAGGCCCTCGATCGCTCTCCTGTTTCCAGGAGCGGGAAAATCGACGTCAGGGAATCTTCATAGGCCGTCCACAGATAGACAAACTGGTCGAACAGGTCCTGCTCGGCCAGCGATCCGGCACTCCTGCGGTAGGCTCGCCGACCTCGGAGTATCTCATCGCTCTCCTTCGCCATCTTGTCATTGATGCCGAGCAATTGTTGAGTATCGTCAGTGCGCATGCGCAGGGTCGCATAGAGCTGGTGTTCCGCCAGGTTGCGCTTCATCTCCTCCACGACCTGGACCTGCGGCAACCAAACCGCGGTGATCTCGCTTGTGACTTCGTTGAGAGATCGCAGCTGCGCGACTCCAAATAGCCCTACTGCCACAATGCACAGCAACGCCAAACCAAAGCCCAGCGAAAGCTTGGTCCTAACGCTAACGCCCTTCAGGTGGTTCATGTAAAACACTGGCACAATACGGCCAATCCCGCCCCACGTACGCCAATTCAACGAGAATTTAGGAGTGAATTCCTTTAATGTCGCACATGACGTATTAATTCGGGCTTAAGACGGTACTTTGTGCAATTTGCAGCCTCCTCTTAGGTGGCGGCGGGAAGACATGCCGGCGGCCGCAACTTCTCACGCTCGGCGTGGCACTGCGGCAGGCGAGTTTCGACGCGGGCATCACGCCGCCAACGTATCATCGCGCTTCGCTTTTTCTTTGGCACGGCCGGCGGCCGCGAGGACATGAAGCGGCATATGCAATTCCGTCAGCAACCGCGGAACTTGCCGGTGGTCTTGAGCATCGAGGAGGTTCCAACCTGCTGATGGCGGCCCCGGGCCCGGGGCAGAAGTATCGCGCGGCACTCAGCATCTCTTATTGGGTCGGGCTAAGGGCTTCAGAGAATGGATTCTTTGTCATCGGCTCTCCTCGCCCCTTGACTCCAATTCTCACGCCTATAAGACATATCTTATGAATAGTATGAAGAATAAGAAATCTTTCAGCACCGCGCGCACGTCAAGAGTCACGGTGGCGGTTTCCAGCGGCTCGACGGCGCTGCATGCGACTGTCGTCGAGCAGATCGGATTGCGCATCGTGCAGGGCGATTTCCTGCCCGGCGAGGCGCTGCCCAATGCCGACGATTCCAGCGAGATGCTAGGCGTCAGCCGCACGGTGCTGCGCGAGGCGATCAAGGTGCTGGCCGGCAAGGGGCTTGTCGAATCGCGGCCGAAGACCGGCACAAGGGTGCGTCCCCGTCCCGACTGGAATTTCCTCGATCCGGACGTTCTGTCATGGCGCTATGCCAGCGGCGTCAGTGCCGAGGACGTCCGGGCGCTGTTTGAGCTTCGGCGAGCCATCGAGCCGATGTCGGCCGCGCTTGCCGCGCAGCGGGCCACTCCCGCGCAGGTTGCCGAGATCAATGCCGCGCTGGCCGAAATGGAAGCCGTGGTCGAAGACGGCGACCGCTTCGCCAAACCTGATCTTTTGTTCCATCAGACCATTCTGCGCATGACCGGCAACGAGTTGATCGGCTCGCTGGCCGCCCTGGTCGAAACCGCATTGGTGATGAGCTTTCGCCTCTCCAACGACAATCCGGAAGGGCAGCGCCATTCTTTGCCGCTGCACCGGGAAGTGGCCGAAAAGATCGCATCCGGAGATGCAGCCGGCGCGCAAAATGCCCTGCTGGTGCTCATCGACAATGCCGAGGAAGACGTGCGCCGCAGCGTCGAGAACCGCAACAGGCGCCGCCAGGATCGGGAACAGACATCGTGACCGAGACCAAGCGCAAGCTGCGATCTGAGGCCTGGTTCGGCGGTGAGGGCAAGAACGCCTTCATGCACCGCAGCTGGATGAAGAACCAGGGCATCCCCGCCGACGCTTTTGACGGCCGCCCAGTGATCGGCATCTGCAACACCTGGTCGGAGCTGACCCCCTGCAATGCCCATCTCCGCGGCCTGGCAGATCACGTCAAGCGTGGGGTCTATGAAGCCGGCGGCCTGCCGCTGGAGTTCCCGGTGATGTCGCTTGGCGAGAGCAACATGCGCCCCACCGCCATGCTGTTTCGCAATCTGGTCAGTATGGATGTCGAGGAATCCATACGCGGCAATCCGATCGACGGCGTCATCCTGCTGGTCGGTTGCGACAAGACCACGCCCGCACTGCTGATGGGCGCTGCGTCGTGCAATCTGCCGACCATCGCTGTTTCTGGCGGACCGATGCTCAACGGCAAGTTCCGCGGACAGGATATCGGCTCGGGCACGCATGTCTGGAAATTCGCCGAGGAGGTCAAGGCCGGCCGTATGCCGGTTGCCGACTTCCTCGCCGCGGAGCAGGGCCAGAGCCGGTCGGCCGGCAGCTGCATGACGATGGGCACGGCTTCGACCATGGCCAGCATGGTCGAAGCGCTCGGCATCGGTATGCCGGACAATGCCGCGATCCCGGCGGTGGATTCGCGCCGTGGCGTGCTCGCCCAGCTGGCCGGACGCCAGATCGTCGAGCTGGTCCGCAGGGACGTGAAAATTTCGGACATTCTCACCAAGCAGGCGTTCGAGAACGCCATCCGCGTCAACGGCGCGATTGGCGGTTCGACCAACGCCGTGCTGCATCTGATCGCCATCGCCAACCGGGTTGGTGTCGATCTCAGTCTCGAAGACTGGGACCGCCTTGGCCGCGGCGTTCCAACCATTGTCGACCTGATGCCATCGGGCCGGTTCCTGATGGAAGATTTCTACTACGCCGGGGGGCTGGCTGCGGTTATGGCGTCGCTTGATCAAGTGGGGCTTCTTCATCGCGACGCCATGACCGTCAGCGCCAAGACCATCGGTGAATTGATCGACGGCGCGCCCAACTACAACCGCGAGGTGATCCGGCCGCTGAGCCAGCCGCTGACCAAGGAGGGCGGCATCTCCATTCTGCGCGGCAATCTGGCGCCCAATGGGGCGGTCATCAAGCCGTCCGCGGCAACGCCGGAGCTGATGCAGCATCGCGGCAAGGCGGTGGTGTTCGAGAACATCGAACACTACTACGCGCGCATCGACGATCAGGAGCTGGATATCGACGCCTCCTCGGTGATGGTGCTGAAGAATTGCGGGCCGCGCGGCTATCCCGGAATGGCCGAGGTCGGCAACATGCCGCTGCCTGCGAAACTGCTGAAGCAAGGCATCTCCGACATGGTTCGCATTTCGGACGCGCGGATGAGCGGCACCGCCTACGGCACCGTGGTTCTGCATGTGGCACCGGAAGCAGCCGCGGGTGGCGCGCTGGCGCTGGTGCGCGACGGTGACCTTATCGAGCTCGATGTCGCCGGCCGCCGGCTGGAGCTTTTGGTATCGGATGAGGAGCTGGCAATCCGCCGGCGTGACTGGAAGCCGCCGGCGCCGCCGGAAGGCGGCTATCAGAGCCTTTATGTCGAGCGCGTTCTGCAGGCCGACAAGGGCTGCGATTTCGACTTTCTCGTCGGCCGACGCGATGCCGGCATCCCTCGGCATTCGCACTAGAGAGGCGCGCGATGACGGATGAAATCGGCTACGCGATCTATCCAAGCCTCAAGGGCCGCAGCGTCTTCATTACCGGTGGCGGAAGTGGCATCGGCGAAAGCCTGGTGCGCCATTTCTGCGCGCAAGGCAGCCGTGTTGCCTTTGTCGATCTGGCCGAGGAACCGTCCCGGAGCCTGGTCGACGCGATCGCAGCCGAGGGAGATCGCGCGCCGCTGTTCATTCCCTGCGACTTGCGCAACGTCGAAGAGTTGCAGGCAGCCGCGGTGGAGGCGATGCGGCACAACGGCCCCATCCAGGCCCTGTGCAACAATGCCGGCAATGACGATCGCCACCAGAGCAAGGACGTGACGGTTGCCTATTGGGACGACCGCATGGCGGTCAATCTGCGCCACCAGTTCTTCGCCGCGCAGGCTGTGCGTCCACAGATGAGCACGCTGGGCGGCGGCTCGATCATCAATTTCGGGTCCATCACCTGGATGGTCGGCGATCCGGATTGCCCCGCCTATGTCACCGCCAAAGCCGCCGTTTACGGCATGACGCGGGCGCTGGCCCGCGAACTCGGCCCCGAGCGCATCCGCGTCAACTGCATGGTGCCGGGCTGGGTGATGACCGAGCGCCAGATGCGCCTGTGGCTGAACCCGGCCGGCGAACGCCAGATCGAGGAAAGGCAGTGCCTGCCCGATCGGCTGCAACCCTCCGATATCGCGCGCATGGCTCTGTTCCTCGCAGCCGACGACAGCCGCATGTGCACGAGCCAGCAGTTCATCGTCGATGCGGGCTGGGTGTGACCCGTACGGCTTCAAAGGAAGAAGGTTAGTTCATGCGTCTTGTTCAGTTCAGAATGGCCGACGGCAGCAGACGGGTTGGCCGTGTCTCCGATGACGGCAATCATCTGCACCCGCTCGAGAAGACCAGCACCGTGCTGGAACTTGCCGAAGCGGCGATCGCCCAAGGCACGTCCATCGCAGCGCTGGCCGAGAAGCGGACGGGCACAGCGAAAATCGACTACGACCAGCTGTTGCGCGATGGCCGCGTGCTGGCCCCGGTCGACCATCCGGAACCGGCGCGCTTCCTGGTCACCGGCACGGGCCTGACCCATACCGGAAGTGCCGCCGCACGCGACAAGATGCATGTGCTGACCCATGGCGAGGATGCCGAGGAATCGGATTCGCTGAAGATCTTCCGCATGGGTCTGGAGGGCGGCAAGCCCGCCGCCGGGCAGATCGGAATCCAGCCCGAATGGTTCTTCAAGGGCGTCGGCACCTGTGTCGTGCCGCCAGGTGCGCCGCTGCCGATGCCGGCCTTCGCACGCGCCGGGGCCGAAGAAGCCGAGATCGTCGGCCTCTATCTCAATGGGCCGGATGGCCGCCCCTACCGCATCGGCTATGCGCTCGGAAACGAATATTCCGACCATGTCACGGAAGCCGAGAATTACCTCTATCTCGCCCATTCCAAGCTGCGCTCCTGCTCGATCGGGCCGGAGCTGCTGATCGGCGACCTGCCCGACGAAGTGCGCGGCCATTCCCGCATCCTGCGCGACGGCACCGTCATCTGGGAGCAGGAGTTTTTGTCGGGCGAGGCGCACATGTCGCATTCGATCGCCAATCTAGAACACTTCCATTTCCGCTACCCGATGCACCGCAGGGCGGGCGACCTGCATGCCTATTTCTTCGGCGCGGCGGTGATGAGCTACGCCTCCGGCGTCAAGACGGCTTCCGGCGACGAATATGAAATCCAGGCACAGACATTCGGCAAGCCACTGCGCAACCGGATGGTGTCGGTGCCGGACGAGGGACTGGTCGCGGTCACCCAGCTGTGACGGCGAAAGTCCGGAAACTGCGGTCCACCAGAACGACAATGGGAGATTGAAAATGGGACTGAAAAAACTGTTTCTAAGACTAACGACAATCGGGCTCGGCATCGGCCTGATGACATCGGCGGCACTTGCCGCGAACCTGCGGGTTCTGGCCTGGGACGGCTATGCCGATCCCGATTGGGTCAAGGACTTCACCGCCGCGACCGGCATCGGCGTCGATGTCGTCTTCATCGGCAGCGATGATGAGATCTGGGCCAAGGTCAAGGGCAGCGAAGGCCAGGATTTTGACGTCTTCGCCGTCAACACCGCCCAGTTGCAGCGTTACATCAAGGCCGACCTGGTGTCGCCAATCGACGTGACGAAGCTGCCTAACCAGAAGGAAGTGTTGCCGCGCTTCCGTGATCTGTCTCAAGTCAGCGGCGACACCAAGGACGGCAAGGTCTACGGCATTCCGTTCTGTTTCGATTCGATCGGGCTGATCTACGACACCGACAAGGTCAAGCCGGCGCCGACCTCGATGTCGGTTCTGTGGGACCCGGCCTACAAGGGCAAGGTGCTGGCCTACGACAATGGCGAGCACAATTTCTCGTTCACCGCGCTGACGCTCGGCTACAAGGATCCGTTCAATCTAAATGAGGAGCAGATTGCGGCGGTCAAGGCCAAGCTGGTTGAGCTCAAGCGCAACGTGCTTAGCTTCTATACCACCGCCGACGAGGCGCAGCAGATCTACCAGAACAATGACGTGGCCCTGATCTGGGCCAATTACGGCCAGCAGCAGGTCAAGGCGCTGCAGAAGATCGGCGCCCATGTCGCCTACGTCAATCCAAGCGAGGGCGCGCTCGCCTGGCTCGACAACTGGGTCATTTCCAAGGGCGTCCGCGACAATGCGGCGGCCGAGAAATGGATCGATTTCATGCTGAGCAAGAAGGTCAGCGGCGCGCTTTCCGAGCGCACCGGCTTCGGCAACACCGTGGTCGAGTCGAGCAGCGCCGGCGGCAACGACAAGCTGGTCTGGCTCAACAATGTCGAGGATCCGCTCAAGCGGTCGGACATGTGGAACGAGGTCAAGGCGACGCCCTGATCTTGTCCGCCCCATGCCTTGAAGGACCCGGCGGTCCGGAGGTTCCGGACCGCCGAAGTGTATGCGAGAGTATTTCATGAACCAGAACGCCGACCTGCTGACGCTGCGGTCCGTCTCGAAATCCTACGGCACGGTCCCCGTGCTGCACGACATCGACCTATCGATCCGCGACGGTGAGTTCCTCACCGTGCTCGGGCCTTCGGGCTCCGGCAAGACCACGGTGTTGCGGCTGATCGGCGGGCTGGAGCCGCTAACCTCTGGCGAGATCCATCTGGACGGCCAAGACATCAGCCGCATGCCGATCAACCAGCGGCCCTTCAACACCGTATTTCAGGACTATGCGCTGTTTCCGCATTTGACCGTTTCCGGCAATGTCGGCTACGGGCTTTCGGTTCGCCATATCCAGCGCAAGGAGATTGCGCGTCGGGTCGCGGAAGCGCTCGACCTGGTCCAGCTCGGACGTTTCGCCGACCGCTTTCCCGCGCAGCTCTCCGGCGGCCAGCGCCAGCGCGTCGCGCTCGCCCGTGCGCTGATCTGCCAGCCGCGCCTTATCCTGCTCGACGAGCCGCTGGCAGCACTCGACCTCGAACTGCGCCGGCAGATGCAGGTGTTCCTGAAATCCATCCAGCGCGAAATCAAGACCACCTTCCTGTTCGTCACCCATGACCAAGAAGAAGCCATCGGCATGGCAGATCGGATCTGCGTCATGGAAGCAGGCCATATCCGCCAGCTCGGCACACCGCATGAGCTTTACTACAAGCCGAATTGCGAGTTCGTCGCGCGCTTCTTCGGCGAGAACAATCTGGTGGCCGGAAAACTTGGGGCCGTCCAGGGCGAGCTGCGGTCGATCGAGACGGCGCTTGGCCGACTGGTTTGTTCGATCAGGAACCAGCCTTATTTGAAAGCAGCAGCGGATGGTGCCAGCGCCTACGCGGCATTCCGTCCCGAGGCCTTGCATCTTGCGGACGCGAAGGACACCGACAACCGCTTTTCCGGCACGACCTCCGACATGGCCTTCGCCGGCTCATCCACGATCGTCACCATCGCGGCCGGCGCCGACGATGCTGCGCAACACTTGCGGCTGCGCGTGCCGAGTCGGGTCGACGGCAGCACCCTGAAACCCGGCGAGGTTGTATCGCTTTCGTTTGCGCCGCTTGAAGGCCATCTGGTGCTGGCATGAGCGAAGCCGGCTCGACACAGCCTGCCGAAAGGCGATGGTCACTGCTGGTGACAGTGCTGGCGTTTGCCTTGCCCGTGGTCTTCGTCCTGGTGCCGCTGGCAATCTTCCTCGGCTACAGTTTCTTCAGCGTCGACCAGGGCACGATTGTCTACGGCCTGTCACTGGGCAACTATGTCAGGTTCTTCACCGATCCGATCTTTCTCCCGGTATTCTGGAATACCATCGTTCTGTGCGTCTCGGTGGCCATCATCTGCATCCTGCTTGCCTATCCCGCCGCCTATTTCCTGACGACGCTGAAAGGCCGCTGGCGCTACGCCCTGCTGATGTTGCTGCTGGTGCCGCTGCTGATGAGCTACGTCATCAAGATCTATGCGATCCGCAGCATCCTCGGCCTCAACGGTTTTCTCAATAAGGCGCTGGTGGCGCTCGGCATCCTGCAGGAACCGTCGACGCTTTTCGTGTTCAACATGAATGCCATCCTGCTGACGCTGACACTTCTTCTGATTCCCTTCGCCATCCTGCCGATCTTCCTGTCGCTGGAACGGATTCCGCAGGTCCTGTTGCGCGCGTCCGACGATCTCGGCGCGAGCGGCCTGCAGACATTCCTGCGCATCACCTTGCCGCTGAGCCTGCCCGGCGTCGCTTCGGCGGCGAGCTTCGTCTTCGTGCTGGCGATCGGCGATTTCCTGACGCCGCAGATGGTCGGCGGGATCAGCGGCTTCACCTTCGGCCGCATCCTCTACAGCCAGTTCGGCACGGCTTATAACTGGCCGTTCGGCGCCGCACTGTCGGTGGCGCTGGCAGTCGTGGTGATCGCGGCAATCCTCGTCGGCGAACGCTTCGGGCGCCACCGGGGGATTTCGATATGAGCGCCCTGCCCCGGTTGTCCACCATCTTTCTGGCTGCGATCACGACACTGGTTGCGGTGTTGCTTTACAGCCCCCTGTTCGTGCCAATCGTGTCTTCATTCTTCACCATTGCGCACGGCAATGTCGACTGGTCGTCGCCAACCCTCTCGACCTATGTCGCGCTGGCCGAAAATCACGACATATTGGCCGCCTTGCGCACCACGCTGATTGTCGGTGTCTGCACTGTCATCCTGTCGGTGGTCAGCGGAACGCTGCTGGCGCTCTACTATCACGGCCGGAGTTCCGGGCGTTCGATCCTGCAGTTCATAATCTTCCTGCCATTCCTGATGCCGCCGATCATCAGCGGTCTGGCGCTGCTGATTTTCTTCCGCGAAATCGGCCTCGAACGGTCCCTTTTTACGGTCGTCATCGGGCACACGGTCTTCGTGCTGGCGATCGTCTACCGCACGGTGCTGATGCGGCTGCAGTCGATGAGCCGCACGCTGGTCGAAGCGTCCTACGATCTCGGCGCCACGGGCTGGCAGACGTTCTGGCGCATCATCCTGCCGAACCTATCGAGCGCCATGGTCGGCGGCGCCATCCTGGCCTTCGCGCTGTCGTTCGACGAGACGATGATCACCATCCTGGTCACCGGCACGCAGAGCACGCTGCCGGTGAGGCTTTGGGCGATGATGCGGCTTGGCTTCTCACCCGACATCAATGCGCTGGTGGCGCTGATCCTGATGTTCACCGTGCTGCTCTGCGTGCTTGCCGCCCGCTTTCTTATTCCGAGGCAGGTCGCGACGGAACGGACTTGAGTTACAGGGCAATTGTCATCGTTAGAAGGCAGTGGGGTTGAGGTCGAAGGCCCGTCCCGGATTGAGGATGTTTCTGGGGTCAAGTGCCGTCTTCAGCCGCCGCATCGTCGCGATCTCGGCGTCGCTGCGGACCAGATGCAGCCACTTCTTCTTGTCGAGGCCGATACCATGTTCGGCCGAAACGCCGCCGCCGGCCGCCGCGACGCCGCGATAGACGATGTCATACGCCGCCGCAGGATCGACCGTGCGTACCTGATAGTGCAGATTGCCGTCGCCGAGATGGCCGAAGACATAGATGTCGGCGCCGGGGTCGACGGCATGGATGGCAGCGTGCGCCTCTTGCAGAAAATTTCCCATCCGCGCCAACGGGATGCTGATGTCGACGCCGATCAGATCCTTGATCGAAAACAGGACGCGATTGGCGTCTTCGCGCACGTCCCAAAGGGCTCGGAATTCGCGCGACGACTGCGAGACGACGACATCGTCGATGACGCCATCCTCGACCGCTTGCATCAGCACTTCGGCGAAGCGCTCGCCGTCGCGCTCTGGCTCGCTGCCCTGTATCTCGGCCAGCACATAAACAGGCGAGCCCGCGGGCAGCGGCGCCCGCATGGCCATGCTGGCGACCATGACGTCATAGAGCGGCGCGAAATTGATCTCATAGGCGGACAGGAGTGGGCCGAGCTTTTGCCGCAGCAGCCCAAGCAGCGCGATCGCCGCATCGAGCGAGGAGAGCGCGCAGAAGGCGTTCACCTCGGACGCGGGCTTCGGATGCAGCCTGAGCGCGGCGCGGGTGACAACACCGAGAGTTCCTTCCGTGCCGATGAAGAGCTGGCTGAGGTCGTAGCCGGAATTGTCCTTGGGCAGACCTTTCAGCGAAGTCAGCACGCTACCATCGGCAAGGACGGCTTCCAGCCCCAGAACCTGCGCCCGGTACATGCCATAGCGCAGCACGCGGATGCCGCCGGCATTGGTGGCGACATTGCCGCCGATCGTTGCGGAGCCCCGCGCACCGATATCGACGCCGAACATCAGCCCGGCGCTATCGGCTGCCTCCTGCAGCGCCTGCAGCGTCGCGCCCGCTTCGGCAACGATGCTGGCAGCCTGGCGATCCGGCACTGCGAGCCCGGTCATGCGCTCCAGCGAGAGCACGATTTCGCCTGGCTGGACACGCGCCGCGCCCGTTAGCCCCGTGCGTCCGCCCTGCACGACAACCGGCTGGCCGAGATCGTTGCATGCGGCGAGTGCCGTCGCCTCCCCCCACGGTGAGCGCCCGGGCCCCCCCCCCTCAGGAAACCCCCCCAAGAGGGCCGCAGGCTCATCGCGAGAGACGAGGCTTACAAAC
>NZ_JAMYMV010000086.1:0-22855 GCF_040318715.1 Mesorhizobium sp. M1050
ATTCGGACCCTCCGGTGAGTGCTGCAGCTTGGTAACTCCAGTCTCCTCGGTCCGGTCCGAATGGACAACCCTCTGAAAGCTCACACCTAAGGCAACCTGCAGGCTTTCCCCGCCTCCGGTTCGCTCCAGCCAGCCTTGATGGCCGCCACGCGCTCCTGCCGTCCCGGATGGGACGGCGAAGGCCGTTTGTCCAACACAGCGACGGCAGCCAAGGCAGCCTCCAGCGGCATGCCCATCAGCTTCATCGCGGCTCCGGCGAAGGCGTCGGCCACGAGTTCCTTGTGGGGGTCGATAGGTGTGCCGAGGTGGTGGCAATGATGATGCCCCAGCTCATGTGCGATGATCATCTCCGCGCCTTCAGCTCCGACGATGGCGGACAGCTTGCGGTCGTAGACAATGACCCTGTTGCCGTCCACGACCGTGGCCAATGTGCGTTTCCCCCTAGTCGGCGTTCATCGGGTAGATGTGGCATTCGTTCTCGACGGAGAAACCAATGGCATCGCAGATGTCGAAGAACATGTACATGTAGTCCTCGAACGCTGGGTAGGCCGATACTATGTGTTTGCCGTCGGGAAAGTGAACGGTCGGCACCTGGTCGAAGTCGATGTCCATACCGTCCTGCGCCAAGGCGTAGCCTGACAGGAATGTGCTGAGCAGAAGAAAAGCCACGAGACGCATCAAAGATCCCCGAAACCCGCTCCGTTTTCGGTCGTTTCCTGCCGAGAGGCAAGACAGAAATCCGACATCGGTCCGCCGCCTTCCCGCCCCAGTCCGCCGATTTTCGAGCCATGCAGAAACGCCGATGCCCCCGCGCCTGAGGTCGTCTGGGAAACGACAGCTTGTTTCCTATTGCAACCCCGAACCGGACGGACAGCTACCGGCCCCACACCGGTCGTTGCGCTGCTCCGGCTTAGTGGACGGTTCTGGCGCTACAGCCATCTTTGCCAAGCGATACGGATACGAGCCACATCTTCACACCAACCCCACCCTGAAATCCTCCAGAACCTGACCCAGCCCTCGCGCGCCGAGAAGGGTCACAACACGCTTCGCCTGAAGCTTCGGTATCGCGCGATCGTAAATGGCAAGATTTGTCGCCTCATTGAGGCGCAAGGGATAAATGATCGCGTCGGGCTCGGATGGGTGCTCGTGAAACGCCAGTGACCACCGGCGTGCCAAGTTCTGGCGCTGTGCCCGAACGACATCGGTCGGCACACCCATCCGGACGGCATTGTCGCCTCTGAGATCGACCAGGCGTAGGTCTGTCGTGGTCGCGATCTCCGCATAGCGCCGTCGGGTCAGCTCCACCTCCTCTATTGGAAGATCCTCGACAAGCCCTTCGCGGCGGTCGCGGAGCACGGTCTCCAGGAAGCACACCTTCAGGGAGTCGCCGAGGTAAAGGACGCCAAACCGGTTGGCGTCAAGACGGCGTCGAGGATCGCTGAACCGGCTCGGCGACTTCCCGTACCCCAATGGATCAGGATAGGTGCTCCAGTAGATCCGACCGAACGTCCGACCGCGCGGTATGGTCTCGATTTCGAGCTTTGCGCGCCCGAAATCGGCTGGAGGTGGAACGCCGGGCATTCAGTCGAAATCGCCCCTGGCCATGCCTTCCGCCGCGGCCAAAACCGAGGCGTCATCGCCTTGCTGAAGGGCTCGAAGGCCGGTCCGGCCATCGAGGGCGCCATGGCGCAACACCAGAAACCGATAGACCGCCCAGGCACTGTTGCCCAACATGGCATGCAGCGCCGGCAATGTCCCGAACGGTCGGCCATCCTTGTCGAGTTGCCAGACAGGGAAGCGGAAACCGCGTTTGGCGCCATCGATCCCGAGCACCTGTCCGCTTTGCCGCCTGGCGTTGACCGTCACGCGCGACGTGCCGAGCAGCTTGGCAAAGGCATCCGCGCTCAGCATGTCCTCGCCGGCGACAATTTCGGCGACACGCTTGCGGCCACGCGCGCGCGCCAGGCCAAGCGCCGCCTCGAGTTCGGCATCGGGCTTGCCCGTGTCCTCGACGGGAAAGGTATCGCCCGGTTGCTCCTCGACCGGCGTGATCGTCTGCGCATCGGCCGACGGATCGACCTCTACCCGGAACGATACGCGGTGGCCGATCTTGCGGCTCCGTGCGATCGCTTCCTGATAGCGTTCGAGCAGCACCTTTTTGAAGTCGGCCTGTGCCGGAAGCTTCGTGGTGAAACTCAGAGCGGCGACTCCCGCATGCGATGCGGTCCCGCTATGATTGCTGCGTTTTGGAGCGGCCATGATGAGAACCTCCTGCTGTCACCAATATGGTTGCAGTCGCAAGTTCGTCAAGTTCGATAATTTCGTAAAGCCATGGAATGGCTGCGGACTAAACAATTCCCCACGCCCGAAACCTTCCCCTGCCCGTCATCTCGCGCAGCCCAAGCTCGCCGACCAGGTTGAGTGCCCCCTGTTTTGTCACCTTTAGCCGCTCCTGGATCATGCCGGTGGAGACGAGCGGCCGCGAGAGTACCAGCTCGACCAGATCGGGCAGTTTCGAGCTGGCGCGCCGTTGTTTGAGCCGCCGCTCCATCTGGCTTTTGGCCAGCACCAGCCGATCGTGTTCCTTCAGGCCAGCCACTGCTGCGTCGTGGATTCCATCGAGGCAGGCCAGCAACCGATCGCCGCGATTGCGCGCCCGCCGCCGGTCGCGCGGAATGTTTTTCGCGCCGAGATGCAGGCTGGCGAGATGGTTGGCGGCAAGACCCTCGTGGCGCAGCAGTGCGGCAACCAGCAACGGCCCGAGCCAGGCGGCATGCTGCAGCACCTCAATGTCCGACCAGGCATCGAGCAGGATTGCGGCGCGCAGCACCGACGGCCACTCCCGCGTGTCGGCGAGCACGGCTTGCCATTCGGCCAGCCGTTCTTCTTCATTCCAGTCGAGATCGTAGATCAGGCCGTTTTGCGGCTCCGGCCGGTCGTCCGGGCGCGCCGCTTTCGCCGGCACGTCGGCGCCATTCAGAATCCTGGATGAGCGCGCCAGGACGGCATCGATCTCGGCAAATTCTTCGGCCAGCCGATCGGCCTCAGCGTCATCGCGATCGTCGGCTTCCACAGAGGCAGTTCCAGCCCCCTCCCCGTCCCGGCTTTTTTGGCCAGCCGCCGGCATAGCGCCGCCGCGACCGGTCAGCGCCAAAAAACCGTCGCGGCTGAGCGCCCAATCCGGCTTTTGCGCAGAAATCCGCCGGCGGGTTCGCAGCACCGCGTGCGCCCGGGTGAGTTCGTGGGTCGGGGTGCGGATGTCCATGTGGGCGTCGTGCAGCACGAGGTCCTCGAGGTGGACGAGTTCGCCCTCGAGCCAGAGCGCGGAAGCCGCGTCGGCAAAATGCTGGCGCTCGACAAACCCGTCCCGGACCGGCGAACGGGCGACCCGCTCGTCGAGGCGGACCAAAACCGCGGTCGCGCGGGCAACCGGCCCGATCAGGGTTTCCAGGGGCAGTTTGTCGAGCGTGTAAGCCATTGTTTTCATGATGGCTGATTCGCGTTGGTCAAGCTAGTGAGGGTCTCACTGGACTTACATCATGTTTCTTCAGGGACAAATATCACTATCGATAATGACCTCTTATCGATAGTGACAAGACCAAGTCTTGACCAACCGCCGAAAATCGCGCTAGCGTCGTCCAAATTGCCGATCGTCGTACCGTTCCACGCTCCGCTCGACGAGAGCGCTATGCCCTCAGGAGAAACCCATGACCATCACCGTCAAGGTCGGAGAGGCCAAGACGCACCTGTCCGACCTGCTGGCCAAGGTCGAAGCCGGCGAGGAGGTCATCATTTCGCGCGGCAACGATCCGATCGCCAAACTGAGCCGAATCCCCAAGACCAACGACCTTGGCGCCCTGATCGAGGAAGTCCGCGCCGCGCGGGCCCGGGCCCAGCCGGTCACCGCCGAGGAGATTCTGGCCTGGAAGCATGAAGGCCATCGCTTCTGATGGTGTTCGTCCTTGACACGTCCGTCGCCGCCGCCTGGCTGCTTCCGGAGGAACACAGCGAGGCGGCCGAAGCGCTGATTGGCGCTCTGACCGCACAAGGCCCGGTGCCGTCGCTGTTCTGGCACGAGGCGCGCAGCATCGTCCTGATGGCCGAACGCCGCGGCCGCATTGCCGCGGGCGAGGCAATCGCGGCGATGGGCCGGCTGCGTCGCCTGCCGCTCGAGGACGCGGGAACGGGCGGGGACGGGCCTGTCTTGGCGCTGGCGGCACGCCATGGGCTGAGCGCCTACGATGCCGCCTATCTGTCACTGGCCATGGAGCGGACGCTTCCGCTCGCCACACTGGACCGCAAGCTGGTCGCGGCGGCACGGGCCGAAGGCGTCGAGATCCTCGGTCCTCTCGCCAATGGCTGAACCCGCGGCCCCACCCTTCGGCGTAGCGAAGCCCGCCGGCGTCGGGCGGCGGGCCGAAGCGCTCGACGCCCTGGACTCGGTCCTGCCCTTCGACCGCCGCGATGTTCTGGCCGGACTGCTGACCGACGACGACGTCGCAACCCTGCGTCACCTGGCCAAGCAAGGCATCGGCGCAAATTCCTTGCGCGCGCTCGCCTCCGACCTCGGCTATCTCGAGGCCTGGTCGCTCGCCGCCACCGGACTATCGCTGCCCTGGCCGGCGCCCGAGGCGCTGCTGATCAAATTCGTGGCGCATCATCTGTGGGATCCCGCAAAGCGCGAAACCGACCCAACACACGGCATGCCCGAGGACGTAGCCACCGCGCTGAAGTCGACCGAGCTGCTGCGCGTCGACGCTCCGCACGCCCCCAGCACCGTGCGCCGGCGGCTGTCGAGTTGGTCGACGCTGACCAAATGGCGCGGTATGAGGGGAAAGTTCAATGGGCCGGGGCTGCAGAGCGCCATCAAACTGGCGGTGCGCGCCAGCGCCCGCCCGCGCGGCCGCAAGAGCAAGAAGGCTGTGACTGCCGACATTTTGGCCGCCCTCCTGAAGGCTTGCGCCGGCGACCGGCTCGTCGACTTGCGCGACCGCGCCCTTCTCATCGCCGCCTTTGCCTCCGGCGGCCGCCGCCGCAGCGAGATTGCTGCTCTGCGCGTCGAACAGCTGGTCGAGGAAGATCCGGTGCCGGCCGACCCCAAGGATCCCGATGCCGAAACGCTCCCGTGCCTGTCGATCCGGCTTGGCCGGACGAAGACGACACAAGCCGACAGCGACGCTTACGTGCTGCTGGTTGGCCGGCCGGTAACGGTGCTGCGGTCGTGGATGGAGCGCGCCGGCATCACTGAAGGCGCCGTGTTTCGCGGCATCGACCGTTGGGGCAACCTCGATAAGCGGGCGTTGACGCCGCAGGCGGTCAATCTGATCCTGAAGCGCCGCGTCGCCCAGGCCGAGCTTGATCCGCAAGCCTTCTCCGCCCACGGCCTGCGCTCCGGCTATCTCACCGAAACCGCCCGCCGCGGCATTCCGCTGCCTGAAGCCATGCAGCAGTCGCAGCATCGCTCGGTGCAGCAGGCGTCGAACTATTACAACGATGCCGAACGCACGCTCGGGCGGGCAGCGCGGATAATCGTCTGAGGCCTCGTTCTTAAAGAAACTCGGGCCAGGGCAGGCGCCAGGTGTTGCCGAGCACATCATTTTCGATATCGACCAGCGGCCAGCGCGGGCCGGGGCCGGTTGCCTCGTCTCTTCGACCAAGCTCTCGCAGCACCTGACCTGCCGTCACTCACCACGCCAGCCAGTCATGGCGATCCTGGGCGATCCGTTCGATGTGCGCGCGACAAAGCTGCGGAAGTCCTCCGGTGAAGTCGATGTTCTGCGTCAAAGCGGCATCGTCGCAAACACCTTGCCGGGCCATGGATTCCTGATCTCCGGCTCGAAGAGGTTGGGCGGAACGCGAACGATCCTGGGCGCCGTCCAGGAGAAGGGTTCCAGAAGAACGACACAGCTGCCGTTGATTTCCTGGCCTGACGGCATGATCTGGTCGCCCTCGGTGCGTCCCCGGCCTTGGATTGGCGCTGACGATTGAAGCCGAAAAACGCCCCTGCCTTGCGCGAGTGCTTCATCGCCAGGACAGCTGGTCCTTCGGCAGCCGGCCGCGGCTATCTTGTGCGGAAGATGCGGACCCCAGTGCCAAAGCACCAGGTTGCGATCTTCCATCTCGGCACCGGAAGCAAAGCTCGACACCAGCCACGATGAAGTCAATCTCGCCCAGGCCCTCGAACGCGAATTTCTGAAACTCCTCCCGTCGCCGTCATATGCGGCAGGACCCGTGCTGAAGCTCAGTTGGCTCTTGGATGCGAAGCTGCAGCGCGAGATCGGCGGTGGCGCGATCGGTTCCGCGTCGACCTCACCAAAGGCTCTGAAGATCCCTCCCCGCGAAACCCGCCTGGAAGACGCCTTGATGGAGACTGCCCCTGCCCTGACGCCGCCCGGCATGCCGCACCGCCAGCCGGAGTTACGCCGTGCGCGGCGTGCTCGTGTGCGCCCGGCCTGTCGCAATGGCGGCAAACTGGCGCTTGACCGCGGCAAACAACGCTGGCGGCAGCGGCCCGTAATAGCCGCTCTCTGTCTCCAGCGGCCGGATGTCAGGCCCCGGCCAGGCGAACCGGTTGCTTTCCGTCAAAACGATCCACGACCGCTCGCCATCAAGCCGCAAGCGCAGCTTGACCGCAGCCGGAATCTCAATGGCATCATCGGGATCGGACGGCGGCGTGTGGGTGATCGCAGGACCCGCACGACCGGCGAGCCGTCCTCCTGCATGGCGACCAGCGCCAGCACCAGGCAGGGCCGGTCCTTGTCGCCTTCTTCACGGCCCTCGCGGTGTTGCCAATGCCAGAGGTAGGAATAACGGAAGACGTGGCCGATCTTGATTTCAGCCGGCAGCATCTTTTGCCGTCAGGCCCTTTGACCCGGAGAGCTCGTCGTTGAGATGGTCAAGACCCGGCTCCATTTCGGAGGCTTCGACCGCGGCGACTTCGTCCGCGCCGAGCTCCGCTGTCAGCTCGACCCGGCGGTCGCGCTTCAACAGCCGGACAAAATCCTCGTAGGCCAGCAGCACAGTGCGCGGGCGGCCGTTCTTGGTGATGATGACCGGGTCGCGGACGGCGGCATCCTGATAGGCGCCAAAATTTTTCGAGACGGCGGCGGCGGTGACGGTGGTGGTCATTGGCGAAACTCCTTCTTCCGGAATATACGGGGTTTGCGGGCTTTCCGCAAGTTCGGGGCGCAGCGGGGCGCCAACGCCAGACGGAAACGAGCCCGTGAAAGAGCAGCTTCCCAAGACCAAGACGTGCCGAGGGGCTCGATGCGCTTGAGACGGTGCTGCCGTTCGATCGGCGCGAGTTTTTGGCCGGTCCACTGACCGACGAACGACGATACGCGACCTGGCGAGGGAAGGGATGCCCTCGATGCGTCGCCCCGGCCTTGGATTGGCGCTGACGCCCACAGCCGAAAACGCCCCTGCGCCGGGCTTCATCGCCAGGACAGCTGGTCCTTCGGCAGCCGGCCACTCGGGTCGAATACAGTTACCTTGTGCGGAAGATGCGGACCCCAGTCCCAAAGCACCAGGTTGCGATCTTCCGTCTCGGCACCGGGAGCAAAACTCGGCACCAGAATGCCGGCGATGCCTTGCGGCCGCAGTCGGTCATGGATGGACCATGACGCCGGGCGATCTCCATCGCTGAGAGCCGTCGCCCAGGCGCAGGCCATGTCCTCGAGCGTGACGGAGAATTCTTCCCTCGCCTGCCCTGTCGTCAGGTCCGCAATGTCGTCGCAATCGACTTCGTAGGAGCACAGCACGCATGGATCGATCCGATGCGCGAAACCCTGGTTGGCTTCCTTGACCGCTGTCATGACGGTCAGCGCCAGATAAAGCGCCGGCACACCCTTGGGATTGAATCGGGCACCCCGGATCGCCGCTCCATCACCGGAAGTCGGCTTGAATGCCCAACGTGGATCGTGCGCTCTGTAGCAGGTTCCGGCAAACCTCACGCAAAGCCGCCAACGGCCATGTGATCGAGGTAGTCACGCACCGCAGCGGCCTTTCCATCCTTCACGAGCGCTTCGGCCGTGCGTCCGCCGAATGCCGGAAGCGGCTGGGCCCGATACCAGGCCATCGCCTGTTCCTTGCCGCCCGCCCAATCCATCACGCGGCTGATAATCTCGAGCATTTCCCGCAGACGTCCCTGTGTCCTTACCGTCCGGCTGCGCTCCGACCGATAGAGGGTCTCGCGAGCAAGACCGGCGGTCTGAGCCAGCTGGCCCTTGGACATGCCAAAACCGTCCGCGACCTGCTCGATCGCGATCTTCCCGTTGCGGTCCATATAGGACAAGACGAGAGGTTCATTCTGCACGGGTAACTTCGGTGCCTGGCCCATAGCAGCTCATTCACCACATAAATCGTCATATTTTATGTGCAGAAGATATGGCATTTCTCAATCGCTTTCAAGTCCGGAGCCGAACCAGCTTGAGCGCCTGCATGAGTGGACACCAAGGGGAGGTGCTCAACGGACGGAGTCGTAGTCGGGAAACGGCTCAAGCCCGAAGGCCTGGCCTCGTCGCAGAACCAGTCATTGTGACCTGGATCCGAGAAACTTCGTCGCTGCTGCGGGGACCCTCGTCAGTTCAAAGTCCGCGACTGACGCTCGACATCTCCGAGCCGCTTATACGCCATCCATGCATCGGCGGCGACGGCGCTGCCGGCTCGCGCCAGCCAAGCCGCGCGATCGGCCTCATCAAGTGAGTTCCACCACACCATCCCGGCGGTTTCATCGGGTGTCGGCTGTCGGTCGTCTTTGTTCTTCATGTCCTCGATCCTTGCATACGGTGTCCTTGCCGACAAGCGCTGCTGCCACAAGTCCACGCCCTATCCGCGGATTAAAGCCTGAGCCCTCCTCCGCAAATCCCGGTATCCACACACCCTCCGCTCATCATCGTTGTCGCGCCATGCCTTCAGCGCCGCCATCAGCACGGGCGGTATGGAAATTCCCTGCTGTTGCTTTTTTGGCCAGCACACGCAGATAGCCGTCGGCAAGGCTGATCTGGATCCCCTGCGATGGCCATCAAAGCCTTGGTTGTAGTCGACACAAAGCCCCTCCCCGTCACGTCCCAAACAGCCGCCGGTCCCAATAGACGGGTTGGTGCAGACTTGTCTGGATCCTCGAAAACTCCGGATGCGCCGGATTGATCAGCACATTGCAATCGAAACGCGCTACAACACTCGGCACCAGCAGGATGACGCTGCGCCGTTCTAAACACCAGGTTTCGCCAAATCCCTTGCTCACCGTCGCCGGCATCGTGTCCCAGCCGGGCAGTGACGGCTGCGAAAAGACCTCGTAGCTCAGCCCGCGCGGGATTGTGATTTCGATGTAATGCTGGTTGGGCGGCAGTCGGCCGCTGCCATGCACCAGCTTTTCCAACAAGGCCGTCGAATAATGCTCGCTGGTGTAGATGATAGGGCTTCCAGGCGTGCTCCATCGCCCTGGCGCGATTGTCGAGCCGGTCGCGTCGAAGATCGGGTAGGTGCCGGCCGGATCGCCGATGCGAAAGGACGATAGCGTGCGATCGAGAGTCTGCGCCGTCACGCAGCACTGCCGTACTTCAGACCTGCGAGGATCTCGACCACCATTTCGGCGCCGAACTCACTCAGGATAACGAAGTCGATCGGTCGCTTGTCCTCAATCATCGGGTGCGGCCGAAACAAGAAATCGCGCGCTTCCTCTTCGTTCTGCCAGACATCGACAGCAAGACCCCAGACCCGCGCCACGCGGGCCAATCGTGTGCCCTCGTCCGGCGAGAGACGATGTACCGCCTTGCGCCGCTCGTAGGTCGCCTTTGGGACCAGCCGGTATTTGAACTGAGCATCGCCAGGCGCCAGAAGATGCGCAACGCGCTCGAGCGCGCCGATGGGAAGTCCATTCTCGATCCGGGAAATCAGCCCGAAAAGCGACCGCGACGCCACCTCCTTAACGGGTAGCCCCAACACGTCGGCGACGTTTCCGAACGCCAGCATTCTCACTCTCCATTCCATGTGAGGCAAAACATAGCCTCACATGATGCGCCATGCCAGCCCCGCATCAGCGCGAACCGATCCGCCAACGGTTACCCGGTCATTTTTGCTGTCATGCCGTTCGCCTTCAACGCCGCCATCAGCATGGGCCCCACCGAAAACTCCCCTGCCTTCGCCTTTTCGGTTAGAACCCGCAGATAACCGCCGGCCGAGTTGATGTGCTGCGCCCTTTGCAAGATGCAGGCAATCACGATGGCGGCGGTCTCCTGGCCCATCACATGGCAAGCCTCCTCGTATGCTGAGGGCGAAATACCAAGGTAGCCCCGTACCTGGACGGCGGTAATCATCAGATCGCGCCAGTTTCCGATGCCGTGCACGGCATAGTCTGAAATTTCCGGGCAGGCCTTCAGCACAAGTCCTATCGGATAGCTTTTCGGTTTCTCGGCGGCTGCCTGCCTTGGCTCGACCGCCGCCCTGCTTTTCTCCAAAGCCGGTTCAAATACAAAAATGGAGTCTGTGTTTGAATCAGATTGCTGCCGCTCATTTTGGGACTCATTGGCGCCAGGATTCGTGGCATTCATGAAGTTTTCCAACATCATGTCCACTTCGTCGTGAAGTCTGGTCAGTTCGGCAGCGATCGCCTCCAGTTCGCACAGCCCTGCCCGGCGCGGGATTACATCTACAATGGCTCTGAACCGTCTCCAGACGGCTCCCCAGTCGCCAGGAACGCCCTCTTCGATTGCGACCTCGACGAGCTTGTGGATGTCGCGACGATGGAGCGTGATCCGCTCCCTCATTAGCCGGAGCGCCTGGCTGTCGGCGCGCACCTGTTCGGCAGCTTGCTGAAACTCAGCCGCCCGCGTCAGCAGCGGCGCCAGCGAGAACCCGAACGCCTCCTCAATGGCACCACCCTTCCCTTTCCGGGCGAATCTTTTGCCGTTAGGGCTGTCGCGGCGGATGATCAGGCCGCAACTCACCAGCTCGGCCAGGTGTCGCCGCAATGTGGAACTGGGCATGCCATGTGTGCGCAGCGACAACTGTGCGTTCGAGGGAAAGACCATCAGGCCGTTTTCCTCGCTGATCTGGTCGTCCGGATAGAACGACAAAAGCCCGCTCAGCACGGCGAGCGCGCGATCTCCCACACCTACGACGGTCTTGCCTTCGCACAACCATCGATAGACCTGCCACTTCTCGACGAGCGCCCCGTCAGGAATCTGTCGTGATGCCGCGTTCGCTTGCACCAGCGCAAGCGTCATCGGCCGCCGCCCAAAGGGCGTCGTTGCATACGCACTCTCCATTTCCCTCACCTTTCAAAAAGGCAAAAGAAATCTGCTCGCCGAAACGACGCCACGACTCTTGACAGTGATTCGGGGAAATGCGATTCTCAGCTTGCTACAGACTTGAGAAGGGCTTCCGCGACGGTGACGTTCGGGGGCCTTTTTCTTTTGCGGTCTTAGTCTCCTGTTTTCTTCGCCATTTCCGATTCCCGAAAAGCCTCGAAAAGCTCATCGAGTTTGCCGGCAATGAATGCGCCGAAGGGCGACGCTTCCTTGGACTTCAAGGCAAGCGTAAACACTTTTCCGGTGTCGGTGATCTTGGCTCGAACTGATTTGTCCTGGGGTACCCAGGCCCGCTCCTGGGGCTTCGATGGCGCCTGCGGGCGCTTCACCGGGGCGCTCACAAACTCGAACAGACGGGCAAAACGGGCCTCACTGGCTGGCTGCGCGAAATCGGCGATTGCCACGCACTCCTCTGCCCTCGCAGCCGCACCAGGATGCTCCATGAGCTTGGCAAGCTGCCACCAGCGGTCTCGGCCAATGCCCTTGGCCGCGCCCACCGCAACAATCACCTGCTCTGGAATGTTGCCGATCACGGAACGCATCTTCGAGAAGGTCGTATCGTCGAGCGCAAGAGCTGATTTCACCGTCTCAGGCGAATGGCCTCGCTTGAGAATGCGGTCTGCAAAAAGCGTCCGCTCGATGAAGGACAAATCGGCTCTGGCGGCGTTCTCCTGGCCTTGGGCGATGACATGGTCCCTGTCGTCCATCTTCTTGACGACAGCGCGTACAGGTCTTTGCAACTGCCGGGCAACCCTGACGCGCCTGTGGCCAAAGACCGTCTGAAAGCGCCCCGAAGTCTCAGGGTGCGGTCGGACCAGGATCGGCGAATCCTGCCCTCGTTCACGAATTGCCGTCAGCAACTCCTGAAACGCCTCATCGTCATCGTCCATACGGTCCGAGACGAATGACGTGTCGACCAAAGCCGGATCGAGATCGACGACTGAACTCTTCGAGAGCTCCTCGAATGACTGTATGATCGACCGTGATGCGCCACGAACGGCGTAGCTCGAGACGTCCTGGCCATCGGCAATTGCCGTTGCGGGTCCCATGACACTGCCGAAAATGTCCTTGCGTGCCATTCAATCGCTCCGATTTGCGGTTAGTCGACTGATTTCACGAGCGAAATTTCCACTTTTTACTGCCGTAAACTTCGCTGTCATGACCGCCCCCAAGCGCGATGGACAAGAGCGGTGATCTCCGAGTTCACCGCATCCAGCGATTCTAGCGCCCGGTCATAGGTAGAGCGGGTAAAGGACGATCTCTCGACTTCGTAGAGCGTCTGTTTCGTCAGACCGGCGTCCGAAATCGCCGTCGACTTGAGCATGGGATTGTCGAGGATCTGGCCGGCAAGCATGGATTGCATGAAGCCGACCATCTGCGCTTGCGGAATGTCCGTCGGTTCGTAGCGCGTAATCAGGTAGCGAAACCAATCGAGCTCGATCGCCGCGCCGGCGGCTTTGATGGTCTTCAAAATTCCGCCGAGCATCAACAGGAACTGGCTCATCGACATCAGGTCGAGCATTTGAGGATGAACGGTGATGAGAACGGATGTCGCCGCCGACATGGCGGTCAAGGTCAGATAGCCGAGCTGCGGAGGACAATCGACAACAACGACGTCATAGCGGTCGTCCACCTCCGACAGCGCCTTTGCGATCCTGGTGAAGAATTGCCGGCCAGCACTGGACGATTTATCCTGCATGGCGAGCGGCGTGTCGTACTCGTATTCCTGCAGCTCGAGATTGGCCGGAATGATGTCCAGCCCAGGAAAATTGGTCGGCACGATCACATCGGAGATCGGCCGGCGCTCGTCATCGTAACGGATCGCCTCATACAGCGAGAGGTTGCGATCGAGCTCCGGCTGGAAGCCATGCAGGGCGGAGAGCGAAGCTTGCGGGTCGAGATCGATCGCAAGGACACGGTGGCCGGTCAGCGCCAAATGCTGGGCGAGGTGGGCGGCAGTCGTTGTCTTGCCGCTACCGCCCTTGAAGTTGACGACGGCAACGACCTGGAGCTTGTCGCCAGGCTTGCGATGGGGAACATACTTCTTGACCTCGGTCCTGCCATGCTGGTCCAGGAAGTGGCGAAGTTCGAGCATCTGAGCGGCCGTGTAGGAGCGTCGGCCGGAAGGGACTTGGTCAGGCAAAGGTCCCTTGCCTTCGAGGTGAAGCCGCTTCAGATTGTTTTGCGATACGCCAAGATAGTGGGCGACTTCCGCCATCGAAAACGGACGCAGCGTCTTCGTCGCATTGGGTGGAAATTTCTCCATGCGAAGCTGATTGAGGCGTCGCGATATTTCTGCACCCTGCTCGAGAATCTTATCGTCGAACTCGAAGCGTGGCAGCCGCATGGCGATATTCATTCTCGTCGAAACCTGAATTGGCGCTTTTTGCGATGAAACTATTCAACAAGCGCCATTAAGCTCCGATTCGGAAAGCCCGGCAAGAAGTTTTAGGTAAACAGAAGGTTAACGCCACCAGCCGACATTCTGACTGCCGAATACCAATATCGTCGCGATAGCGGCTGCTCGTCCCTCGAAGCAAGAACTCTCCCCATCCAGCTCGCTAAATACATGTTTTTTCTGCCACAAAGACCATTATTTACGGCAGTAAAATCGCGTTCGTCACCGGGCAAAAAAGGGTTGCAACTGCCGACGGGCGCAGGCAAGGCCCAGCCCGCTTGCTGGAGACCATTCCTGGTGTCGGCTTTGTCACGGCCCCGGCCTTTGCTTCTATCGTCCCTGACCCGGAGGTTTTCATATCAGGTCGGCATTTCGCCGCCTGGCTCGCCTTGATGCCGGGACAAAATTCATCGGCCGGCAAGCCTCGCCTTGGCCGCATCAGCAAGCAGGGAAGCTGCTCATTCTCGGCGCGACATTGGGGATGGGGGCGAGTTGGATGGGTGGCCTATTGCGGCGTCGGCCGCCAAACGTTATTGCCATAGTTCTTGCCAACAAGATGGGCTCGCCTTGCATGCTCATCAGGCAACCTAAGGATTGCGTTGTATCAGTTTAAGAGCTGATTGGGCGTTGGTCCCGCGCCAGAAGCGGACCCCAGCAGCAGAAAGCGCCCGGTCTTCTTGCCGCTGCGGCGACCGCGGTCGATCAAGCCACGGAGATTCAGGTTTGGAAGCCGGTGGACCTCATTGAGGTTCACCAACTCGTCCTCATGCTCGGCAAGGTAGAGCTCCGGTTCCGCGAGCTTGGCTCTGTCCGCATCGGATTCGAGATCGAGACAGATCGACGGCCGAGACTCGGCTATTTCGAGCGCGAGCGTAGTCTTGCCGACCCGCGGCCCAATCAGCGCCACCGCGGGTGTCTATCAGTTGGCCAGTTGCGTTTCGATGCGGCGCTTCATCATCCTCGCAATTATGGAGTTCAGTTCTCGATTTGGAAGGATGACAAACGTTGGCGCGCAAGGCCGAATTTGGGAATGGCAGGGGAGGGGACTTCGTCCTCTATAATCCTGGCGACGGTGGCGATATGCCGATCCTTCCAGTCGAGCGGACGACCGCGTTGCGAATAGTTCCAGGTCAGTCGACAGGCGGCGCTCAATGGTCGACACACGTCCCTTGCCGATCCTGAGCCTGGGCCGTGATGTAGTGGCCGACAACTTGCGGATCTGGCGGCAGCGGGTCAAACGCCTGGCGCTGGCACTAGGCGGAAAAAATGCTTCCAGTCCGCGGCATAGGCGCGACGGGTGTTTGCCGAACTCCCCGCCTCGACGTAATCGCGCTCGGGGTCGGCAAGCTTTTCGAGATGCCCAGGCAGTGATGCTTGTCGCGAGTCGAGGACTGGCGGGGAAGGGATCTTTATCCGGGCGCCCATCTCCATGACGATGTCGACAATGTCAGGCAGGTCCTCGGTGTCGACCGCGTCGACGAGCGTCATGAAATTACGGGGACTGCCCATCGGAACTCTCGTTCATTGAATGCCGCGGTGGTGCGATTCCGAGGGCCCAACGTGCGACCAAAGCGCCGAATTGTCCACCGCGAGGTGCTTGATCTAGCTGCGACAGCTGCGCGCGGTCGCGTACGACAAGCGGTTGGGTACGATTATCATGTCCAATCCAGTGTTGACCCTCCTAGGGTCCTCTTCCTCAGTGCCAATCCTTGCCTTCATGTTCAACATCCCTTATGTTTCGTTCAACAGTGGAGAATGCAGGATGAGCAGACGTGGCGCAACGGCCGCCGAAAGCCAGGAGCGGATCGCCCACACCCGGAACCGTCTGGTGCTCGAACAGGCGAGGGCCGTCGGCCTTCTTGGCGGGGCCAAGAACACACGCCTTTCCGGCAGGGTGCCGTCGGAACTGATCGAGGCGGCAAAGAAGCGAGCTCATGTGACCTCCGACACTGAGCTGCTTGAGCTCGCATTGTCGCGGCTAGCTCTCGAGGACGATTTTGGCGCCCGGCTCGTCGGCCGCAAGGGCAGCATTTCCGCGGACATTGATTTTGACGTTTGATCTCGGGAGCGCACTGCGTTCCCTCAAACCACAGCGGCGTGCCGGAGGGCTGGAACGGCGGCCGGATTCCGCTCTGTCCTGGGCAGGTGATCAGCCGCCTGTCGGCGGTGCATTGCTTCTCGACACGAGCGTCTATCTGGATGTCCTGCAGGGGCGCACGCCTGAAGTGGTCGATGACCTTTTGACCTATCGGCTCTGTCAGCACTCTGCGGTCTGCCTTGCCGAGCTCAGCCATTTGTTCGGCCGGCTCGATCCGGGCCATCCCACGACGAAGTCGGTCCTGAAAATGGTTGCGGACACGATCGAAGACATTCCAGCGCACCGGCTGCATGCACCCGACGCCACCGCCTGGGGACGCGCCGGCATGCTTGCCGGCCTGCTGTTCCGGCTAAGCCGCCTGCCGAAAGGAGAGGGGCATGAACGCCGCTTCCTCAACAATGCGCTGATCTTTCACCAGGCCGGTCTGCTGGGCGCGACGGTTCTGACCGGCAATGTTCGGGATTTCGATTACCTCAACCAGCTTGTTCCGTCGGTGCGTGTGATCTTCTACCGGCCGGTGACAGACTTGCGCCCGCAGGGTTGAAAGCGTCTATGGGAGATATGCCCGTGCACCGTGATCGTCCACACTGCTTTAATGAACACCAGTCTTCAAAAAGCTCGCTGACACTCTCCTGCGACCGTTGAAACGCGGGCGACAACGGCCATTGGTACTGTCGCAAATGCTGACTGTAATCACAAGGAGAGGCTTCTGGCATATTATTCAGGCAGCAACGATCTCGAGCTGCTCGGCGATTGAGGGACGTGGATTGTAGGCAAACCTCGCCTGTCGTTTGCGCATCATGTGAACCATCGCGATACCGGAAAGAATGACCTCGGTGCTTGCCGCGCTTGATGCGCCGGTGATCCTGCTCTATCCGGTTATTGAGGTGCTTGCTCGTGCGGATACGGATCGGTTTCAGTGAGCGTCGCGATCCATCCCGCAGACGGTTTTCAGCATCGCAGGAAATAATTGCCTCGTGATTGGTCTGGCTGCCGTCGATGACAATGCGCTCCGGTTTGCCGTGGCGCTCCAGTGCCTTCCGGAGGAAGCACTTTGCCGCTGGCAGATCACGGTTTTCGCTGAAGAAGAACTCAACCGCGTCGCCGACGCTGTCGATGGCACGATAGAGGTACATCCAACGGCCACGCACCTTGATGTAAGTCTCGTCCATGTGCCACTTGCTGCCGACAGCACGCTTGCGCCGGTTGAAGCGCTCCAGCAGTTGCGGAGAAAATCGTATGACCCAGCGATGTACGGTGGAGTGGTCAACCCTCAGGCCACGATCGGCCATCCTCTCTTCCATATCGCGCAGGCTCCGATTGTAGGCCAGATACCAGCGCACGCACAGCAGGATCACGGATTGGTCGAAATGGCGGCTCTCAACAAGGAGTGCCGCTTCGGACGACCCTGGATTCGAGAAGGCGCCTTTGCGGCGCCTTTTCTTTTGCGTGCTAATGTCTCGTGGGCGGTTCGACCAAAATGACTTGCGCCATTCAGCGTGTGGCCGGCGACAAATCAGATGGCAAACGCACGCTTGCGCCTGAGAAAACCACGACGGCAAACACCAGCACGGCAGCGGCGACGATCAGCGAGCCGGCGGCCACGATCGGCTCAATCGCCGTATAGCCGCCTTGTAGCATCAGATACAGCGCTGGCAGCATGATCACCAGCCCGACATTATACAGGCCGTAGTGAATCATTGCGATTCTCCGCGCCGCCTTTGCCGGGTTAAGGGCGTAGTAGCCGCCGAATATCGCGCTTGTGACCCATCCGAGCAGATTGATATGTGCATGGGCCGGAAAGGCACCGTGGTCGCCAGAGATCGCCATCTGCAAACCGGCGCCTATCCCCAAAACCAGCCACACGATGGCAGTCTTGAAGAAAAGATCTGAAACTCTAGGCATGACACTTCTCCCCGAATGCCAATTTCAGCACGCCTCGATTTTAGGATTTCCTAATGAAAGTGCAATCACAATCAGCGCACTGATGTCACGTGCGCGGTTCGCTGCCGCCATTTCCTGGCGACAGCCAATATCTGAATTGCTATTCTTGGCAGATTCGAGGAGCGAAGCAGTTCGTGTCGCTCCAGCCCCTCCTGAAGCCGCACCATGCAAGCGATACGTCTTCGCTGCGACACCTGTGACGGTCACGTTCTGTCATGTCGACAATCGTTCCTGCAAGCAGCTCGGTCCACCATTGACGAGCGTTACGACGATACTACGGCTCGACAGAGGCTATGCCTCGACAGCTGGGTCCTGCGGGTCGACTTCGATCGCAAATCCCGCATCGATCGCACTTTGTGCAATGAGATCGCGAAGTTCCCAGTCCGTGAGTTCGCAAAGCGGAAGCATTCTCCTCACGGTGTGACTAACCTCCGATATCGAAATGCTTGGGCTGCCGATGTTGTCGATCAGATAACAGACAACGGCCCAGCGCACGTCTGAGAAGGTCGGCGTCTGCGTGAGCGCAGACATATATGGCCTACGAATGGAGCCGTGGTTCTGCACCCTCGGCCGTTTTTGCATCGAAGGCGACGGGCACACCGTGAATGATGGATGCCGCCGCCAGAAGCTCTTCCAATTCGAGGTCGGTAGCCTTGCATTCGGGCATGAGTGTTCGGATGGCGCGAATTGCCAGTGCGATGGAGAGGAAGTGGGCCTTGCCTCTTGAGAGAACATAGGCTTCAGCGGCTCTTTCAACCGTGACGGTGTGAAAACTGCTGGTCATCGAGAATACCTCCCTGAAACCCTCAACACGATTTACGGCAGCAATTCCGTAACCCGCAAGGGTTCGTCTGATTTCGGACAATCAGGTGGAGGCAGGGACGAAGTGACTTTGCTCCTCCTCGCCGTAAGCACCATGTGTGAGCTGTATCATTCCAACGCGGTCGATAATCGTGATCTCGCCGCGCCTGGCGTGAACCAGCCCCCGATACTCGAGCATTTGGAGCGCGGTGGTAACGCCGGGACGCCGGGCACCAAGCATTGTCGCCAGAAATTCATGCGTCAGGTAGATCTTGTCTCCTTCGGCGCGGTCGTGGACCATTAGCAGCCAGCGGGCCAACCTTTCCTCGATTTTCGAATGGCCGTTGACCAATGCCGTCCGGGACGACTGGACAAGGAACGCGTGGGCATAGCGAAGCAGTGGCTCGCGAAGGGTCTGGCTTTCTGCAATCGCGGAGCGAAGGTTTTCAACCGGGAGCATCCAGCCATAGCCTGCGACCTGCATGTAGGTTTCGTTGGGAGACCTGTCCTGGCCGAGAATAACGGCAACTCCTGTCATGCCGTCGTGGCCGACGATGCCGACTTCGCTTTGCCGCCCACCGGTCATCGTAGCAACCACTGACGCGATGCCCTTCTCTGGAAAATACACACGCTCGATCGGCTGATATGAGACCTCAAGCTGGGCTTTGATGCCCAGTTCGACGTGATGCATTGATGGCTGCAATCGCGCGAAATCCTCTTGGGAGAGGGCTTTCAATACATGGTTGCGAATAAGGGATTGGGGCATGGCTCTCTCCCTGACGGGCAAGAGCACGTACCTCTTACTGTCGGCTGCGTCCGAAGCGCTGGCGGCCGATCTGGGAAGCATAGGCTTCAAACGTGCGGTTGGCAAAATCTTACAGGTCAGTGCCTGCCCTTTCGGGTATCCGAGGGAAGCGGATGGTTCGAAGCCGCCCCACGGTCAAACCGCTGAGTGCTCTGACGGTTTTGAAGGCCCGACCCCCGACACACCTCTTGGGGCAATGCATCGGGGGCAGGGAAGATGGTCAGTCGGCGAAGGCTATGCCGGTCTTCCGGGCCGCTGCTATGGTTTGGGCATGCCCGTGGAAGACGTGCCATTCGCCCTTGGCCGCAGCCCTGCGGAGCGCCGGGTAATGAGCCTTGTCGACGTGTTCGAGGTACGTCGCCAGCGTCAGCCCATGCTGCCGAAGCACATTGCGGTCCATGCTGGCTGAACGCAGCCACAACAACATCAGCCTCAACCTCCTCGATCCCGAAGGCTTCCCCGGTCTCCATCTCTCGGTCTCGACATAGGCGTCAACGATGAATTGCTGTTGAGGTTCGCCGTGCGTCTCCTAAAGCGGTCAAAGCTCTGGTCGGCTGCCCTCGGGTCCTCGGTGAAAGAGAAAGGGCGCACGGGGTCGACCCGCGTTGCCTCTCTCTCGGTGGGGCTCTGAAATTTCTACCAAACATTCCCGAGCTACATTAGTGTTTCCTTATGGTATCCCTGCGGTACGACGCCAGGCAAGAATCGGACGAGACCTGGACGGTGTTCGACTTGTTCACCGGGCTTCCGGCTGTGTTCGATGGCTACCCAGCCGTCGATCTCGACATGGAGTATGCCGACGATCTGGTGGACATCCTGAACGCCATTGATCGGAAGCGCAGGGTCGCCCGAGGTGATCTCTGATTGGAACCATAATGTGCTGAACGAGTTTGACGCTAGGGGTGGAGTAGTTCCCAATCATGGCCGACCACTATCGATCAGGGCAGATGTCGGCCGCGAACGCTGTTCGGCGGATGATTGCGTCCGATGAAACCCGTCATTACCTCCACAAGGCATTAGATTTGAAGGTCGAGGTGCACCTTCCGGGCGCCATCGGGGCACTCCTTGCTTTGCTTGATCAGAAAGGACGAGACGAACCGGCCGACCCCCCTGATTAATCTCGGATGCGGGCCATCACTTGGTACAATCCGAACATTGATTTCTTCGTCTCGTGACCCATAAGATGGCCGGCTGGGTTCTCCCACCTGGGAGGGTGCGATGAAATCTCATGCGGTCCTGAAGCCCGTGACCACCGCAAAGGAGCTGGTCGAGGCGGCGATCCATTTCATCCCGGTCGGCAGCATCGTCTCAGTCCGAGACACCGTTGCCGCAGTCCGCAAAGCTGACCCCGATTTACAAGTGACCGACTGTGAATTGGTCGAGACCATCATGGACCGAGCCACGCTCCATGGGCAATTCGTGTGTTTCGACCTCACAGAAGTCTGATGAACCTTCACTGGTTCGACCCGCCGGTCGCTATCAGCGGCAAGAGCGCCGGTACGACCTACAATGTGAACAACGTCGAGGCTGCCTCCGCGCATCTTTTCAAGTGGACCAAACGTGGCCCTAAGTGGAAGGTTGCGACGGACGTTTGCAGGGCCGCTCTGGGTGATCGAGCAACACCTCAGGAGGCCCGGCGGTGCTTCAGGCTCGCTGCCATTGAGGAGGGCGTGCTGCTTGCTTAAGAAGCAGGCGAAGTATCCCGCGCGCTGAAGGCGACGTCGTGACAGGGCCGACGGGTGCGGTCAAGGTCATGGTGGCGACGAAGCCGGTCGACTTCCGCAAGGGCGCGGAGGGGCTGGCTGCGCTGGGTGCAAGAGACGATGGGGGCCGATCCCTTCAGCGGGGCCGTACGTCTTCCGGGCAAAGCGGACTGACCGAATCAAGCTGATCTTCTGGGGAGGATGGGGAGTTCCGCTGGCCGCAAGTGCATGAGGCATGATGCGGCAGCCGCGCTACTGTCGGCGCTATTGGAAGGGCTGGACTGGCGGCGGGTCCACGAGGCGCGCCGGACCCGCGTTCCAGCCCAGGCAGGCTGACCCGCGACGAAGTGAATCAGCCTGGATTCCGCTGTGCGGGCCGGTCATAGCGATGACCTGACTAGCTTCCCGACGATCCGGACGCGCTGAAGGCCATAGTCCTGGCATGCAACGTCGAGAATGCCCGCCTGGTCCAGATCATCAAGGAATTGCATCGTCATCGCTTCGGTCGAAGAGCTGAAACGCTTCCCGACAATCAATTGCAGCTGGGGCTCGAGGAGGCCGAGCGACATATCCAGCTCCACAAGTTCTCCCTTAAGGTCCTCCATCGGTTGCTCGCTCAGGGCGACGCGGCGAGCTCAGATTACGCCGTGCTCGTGATCCGCGTGCTCATCCATCAAAATGCCCCTGAGCACAATCAGCGCGCGCTCGAGCACCAGGCCACTAGCCACACTGCCGACACATAGACGCAGGCCGCTCTCCACGGCGCCGTTCGCGACGGCGTATGCCGCTGGTGAAGTGAGCCGGATGCCAGCGTAAGACGCGCGAGCGGCTGCACGCTCAGCATTGATCTCCGGCATCGGCAGCCACACATGCAGGCTGGCGTCCGATCGCGGTTTGTCGATCAAATCGCCAAGCACCGCGAGCGCGCGCGTCGTCCGCACACGCGTTTCGGCCACGGCTGCGCTTGCAATCTCGTCAGCGCGGCCGCTCTCGATCAACTGCGTCGTTACCCCACTGTTTATCCCCGCCGGCGAATGCATCAACGCCCGCATCGCCCGCGCGCAGCGGTCGAACACCTCGCCTGTTGGCGCGACGAGGAACCCGGCACGAAGCCCGGGTGCGACGATCTTCGACAAGGAACTGACATAGATCGTGCGCTCGGGCGCGAGCGCCGCGAGCGGCGGCACGTCGAGATGGCGCGCATAGGGCGCATAGACATCATCCTCGATGAGCCAGAGCCCGCGTGCGCGCGCCACCCGGACGATATCGGCGCGCCGTTCAAGTCCCATCGTCCGTGCAGTCGGGTTCTGCAGCGTCGGCAACGTGTAGAACAGGCGCGCGCCGGTTTCTGCCGCGGCCCTGTCCAGCGCTTGCGGGGTTGCGCCTTCGGCATCCATTTCCACACCGCGGAGAGGATGGTCCAACTGGCTAGCCAGCGCCTTCGCCCCGGGGAAGGTCGAGGGCTTCGCACAAGACCGGATCGCCTGGTGCGCAGAGCGCCGTTAGCGCGATCGCCATCGCATTCTGCGCGCCCGAGCAGCAGATCACCATTTGCCATTCCATGCGCTGAAGATTGGCTGTCCGGGCGAGCAAGGCGGCGGCCGCCTGCCTGTCGCGATTAAGCCCGCAAGTCGACTGATAGCCCAACCGGTCGACCAACGCTGGCCGCCGGCGCAGCGCGCTCAGAGCCTCGAGCACGGCGTCGTCAGGCCGGTCTGAAAGGCAAGCTGGACGGCGCCACCGAGGAATTTGTGATCGGCTATGACGGTGAGGCATACGTTCGCGGGCTTGCTTCTC
>NZ_JAMYMV010000087.1:0-21955 GCF_040318715.1 Mesorhizobium sp. M1050
CTCCTTGCCCAGCATGAAGGTTGAATCAGATTTGCACGCCTAAGGGAATCCCACGCCGATTCAGCCTCAATTCATTCCGCTCTAGTCATCCACCGACCACTGACCCCGACCGCCGGCAACGTTGATCACCTCGAAAGGCCGAGGCTGCCGCTCCGGGTCAACCGTATTGTCAAGTCCAGACACAAGCCGATCTCCGATCCCAATGCAGAACCGGCAACCTCACAGATCACGACCACTCCCGAAAGGTGGCCCCACAACAGCGCTCTGATGTCCGCTGTCTCGCGCGTATGGGCCTTCTCTCGAACCCGCAGCGCGTCCACTTCGGCCTGGAAAGTGCTCCGATCGACGATTGCGAGGGCCCCCGGATTTTCATACGTAATGTCACTCATAATCTTCTCCTCATCGCGCGGCGTACCGAGCGACAACGTCGGCCACGCCGCCTAGATTGTCGGCCACAACGCAAGGGCTGGCGTCCGGGATCACTGCAGTCTCGATGTGCGTCATGCCCTTCGCCCGGTAGCCATCCACTAAGGTTTGCTGATGGGCGGCGAAGAATGACTTCTCGCCCACAGCGACCACGAGAGGCGTGCGGCGCGGTCTGGGCGGTGTTCCAGTCTCCGTCTTTTGGGGAACGTCCGGTAGATTTCGAACGCAGCATGTATCTGCGGTGCGCCATAGGCTTTCACGTAATAAGCCCGCTCCGCCGGACTGAATTGTCCTTGATCGTAGCACCACCCAGGAAGGCGGACTGGCGTCCATCCACCAGCTTTTCTGCAAGGTGGTCCGGTGTCCGAATGAACCCGATGTGCCAGAAGCCTTGGTCGATTTTTCCCAGCCCGTAATGCCGGGGTCCGGGACAGAATCATCGCTCCCCGTAGATCGTCTGGAAAGCGGCGCACATAAGGCATAGCTGGCCATCGCATCTAGGTTAGGGTGTGTCCAGGCCAATGCTTTCTCAATGATTCAATCGTTTGTCACCTGGCTACCATTGTCGCAATTCGCAGGTCAGAGGGAGACCGATAGACCTCCGTCGACCGCCAAAACATGTCCGTTGACGTAGGCGGCAGCGTTGGACGCGAGAAACACCACAGCTCCACCGAGTTCCTCAGGTTGAGCCCAGCGGCCAGCAGGGGTTCGTGCCTCGACCCATTTGGTGAAGGCCTCGTCGTTGATGAGCGCGGTGTTGAGCTCGGTGGCGAAATAGCCGGGGGCAATCGCGTTGATGGTGATGCCGTGACGGCCCATCTCGGCGGCAGTCGAGCGTGTCAGTCCATGCAACCCCGCCTTTGCCGCCACATAGGCGTGAATGGTGGGGCGGCCAAGGATCGCTGCGACCGATCCAGTGTTTATGATGCGCCCGAATTTGTTCGGTAGCATCAGGCGCACCGCCTCGCGTATCATCCGGAAGCAGGCCGAAAGGTTGACCGCAATCACGCGGTTGAAGTCCTCGTCCTGCCATTCGACCAACGGGCTGCGATGCTGGATGCCGGCGTTGTTGACCAGGATATCGAGGCGGCCGTGGCGTTCGACGATCCCCTCAAGCGCCGCCCTTGAGGTCGCCGCGTCCGCAACATCGAACGGCAAGGCTTCGGCCCCGATTTTTTCCGCCGCCGCGCAGAGGGTGTCCATGTCGCGCGCATTGACAATTACCGTTGCGCCGTTTTCCGCAAGCGCCTTGGCCATGGCAAAGCCGAGGCCACGCGAAGCACCCGTCACCAATGCGACCCGGCCCTTGAGCGAGAACATTTCCGACATTGAAATCCCTGGAGCAAGACAAGATGACAATGCTGCAGTCTAACCGCATCTCGCTCCAATGAAAGGGCGGGAGTTTCCTCCCGCCCAAAAGCACTATTTGGCGACGCAGGTATCGGCCGTCTGCGGCGTGCAGACGTCGAGGCCCGTGTAGGTCGGGTCGGCCGGGGGCGCCTTGCCGTCCTTCATGTCCTTCAGTGCCATCATCGTCTTGTAGCCCATTTCGAACGGCCGTTGGCCGACCTGGCCGAGCGAGAGCCCTTCCTTCATCTGGTCGATCTGCACGGGAAGCGTGTCGGCGACGACAAGGGCCAGCGCTTTCGAGGCAATCTTGTCCTTGTACGGTGCGACTGCGGCGCGGTTGGCATCAGGAATGAACTGCGGGAAGCCACCCGTTGGGATGAATGCGTCGAGGTTCGGATTTTTCGCCATGATGTCCTCAAACTGCTGCACCGAAAGCGGAAAATCATCGTTGGTGTAGAGCGGACAGCCTTCGATTTCGGTCCAGCCATTCTGGCCTGTCAGCCGGTCCCCGGGCGAGGCCGCCGATTTGGTGCCCGAAAGCGTATCGCGAATACCCTGCATGCGTTCATTATGGTTAGCCGCCGCTGCGCCGCCCGATTGGATGCAGATCGTGCCGCCTTTGGGCTTGACCTGCATGGCAAGCTTGGCAAGGTTCACGCCGATCTCATAATTGTGAGTCCCGATATAGGCGACGCGAAGCTCCTTGTTCTCGGGTAGCAGGTCGGAGTCCCAGGTGAGGACCGGGATGCCGGCTTCCTTGGCGGCCTGCAGCGCAACCGCCATCGCCGCGGCGTTCGATGGCGAGACGGCAATACCATCCACCTTCTTGGCCACGAGATCCTGCACGATCTGCACCTGCTCGTCGCCGCCGCCATGCTCGCCGGGGCCGATATACATGCATTCCAAGGCGCCCTTCGATTCGGCTTCGGCCTTCTTGCAGCCGTCGCGTGCTTGGTCGAAGAAAGGATTGTTCATGTTCTTCGGTACCAGGGCGAAGGTATATTTCGCCTGGGCGCCGGAAACGGCGAGCACCGTTGCGCCAAGCGCCACGGCCGCCATCAGTAGACTTTTTTTCATTTTGACGTCTCCTCCTAGCTGGAATGCCCCGTAGGCCTCCCGCCGGCGGGGTTTTCTAGCGGCCTTTTTTGGGCATCAAGACTGCCAGCCAAGCGGCGAGAATCGATTTGCCGCCGGTTTGCATGCCCAAAAGAACCGCGAGAACGATGAAGGCGCCGACGAAGGCGCCTTGCCAATTTGAATCGATGCCGGCCATCAGCAGCGCATTCCTGATCACTTCGAGGAACGCCGAACCGATGATCGCCCCGAAGGCCGTGCCGGCTCCGCCCATAAGGCTGGCTCCCCCGATGACCGTCGCAGCGATCACGCGCAACTCGTAGCCCTGGCCCATGGCATTGATGGCCGAGCCGTTGTAGCCGAGGAGCAGGAGTGAGGCGACCGAAGCGGTGAAGGCCGAGAAGACATAGGCCTCGAATTTGATCCAGTCGACCGGCACGCCGGTGAGCCGCGCCGCCTCCTCATTGCCGCCGATGGCGAAGAGATGTCGGGCCCAGGCAGTGAAATTGAAGACGAAACCGACGATCAGGGCCAGAATCACCATGGTCCAGAACTGTGATGACAATTCTGGTATCCAGTGCGGCGCCCAATCCTGCGGCCCATGCAGCGGCCATCTTGCCTGACCGATCCCCTTTACGATCGGAGCATCGGGCCCGAATTGGTAGAGCATCTGGTTGGCGGAGAATACGACCGCCAGCGAACGCGCCGCGGACAGCATGCCGAGGGTGACCACAAAGGACGGCATTCCGATATAGGCGACGAAGAAGCCGTTGACCGCGCCGCACGCCATACCGGAGAAAAGGCCGACGGCGAATGCAATGTACCAGGGATAGTGCCAGGTCAGGAACAGGCCGGCGACGATGACCACCAGGCCCATGATCGAGCCGACCGACAGATCGATGCCGCCGGTGATGATAACCACCGTCATGCCGAGCGCCATGATGCCGAAAGGTGCGAAGTTGCGCGTGACATTGGCAGCGTTTTCGGAGGTGCCGAAGCTCGGCTCCATCATCGTCATCAAGGTGACGAGGGCAATGAGCGCGATCGTCACCCAGAACGGCTGACTTGAAAATACATGTTGAAGCGCCGTCTTTTCCTTGGTCGGGACAAAGTCCGACATGGCCGGTCGGCTGGTTTCCGGGGCCGACTCCCTAACACTAACGGATTCGCGAGCACTATTCGCCACGGATGGCCCCCGTTATCAATCCGGTGATTTCCTCGGGCGACGTATTGCCGGCATCCTTGTCGGCAACCTTCGAGCCTCGCCTGAGCACAATGATACGATCTGCAACGGCGAAAACGTCAGGCATGCGGTGGCTGATCAACATGACGCCGACACCTTGCGCTTTGAGGCGCCGGATCAATTCGAGCACCTCTGCCACCTGGCGTACAGAGATGGCGGCGGTCGGTTCGTCCATCAACACCAGCTTGGCGTTTGAAAGCCGGGTCCGCGCGATGGCGACCGCCTGGCGCTGCCCACCCGACATCTTCCTGACGAGGTCGCGCGGCCGGGTTTCCGATTTGAGTTCCCTGAACAGCGCTGCCGAGCGGTCGATCATCGCCTGCTTGTCGAGCACCCTGATCGGCCAGAAGCCCTTCTTCATCTCGCGGCCAAGAAAGACATTTTGCGCGGCCGTCAGATTATCCGCCAGCGCCAGGTCCTGATAGACGACTTCAATTCCCTTGGCACGGGCCTGAACGGGTTTATGGAAGTGACAAATCTCGCCGTCCACGACAATTTCGCCGTCGTTCGGCGGAAAATTCCCGGCGACTGTCTTGACTATCGTTGACTTGCCGGCGCCGTTGTCCCCCATCAGACCCACGACTTCACCCCGCTCCACCTGGAAGCTGACGTCCGTCAGGGCTTGGATGGCCCCAAAATTCTTGGAAACGTGACGAACCTCAAGCACCGGCATCGCGGTCCTCCCCGGACAACATTTGCCAATTTTGTCCCGGTGTTATGCAAGTCAGCTAATCAGCGAAACGCATTCAACACAATGATTATTAGATCGGCGCATCAGATGGCAATCTCCCTCTGCTGCACGATCTCGATGCGGCGATATCCCAGGATCGACTTGGTCACACCCTCATTTGGCGGAATGGGCAAGCCGGGTTCGCCTTATCCCAGACCGATGCAGAACCTGGCTGTCCATCTGCGGATCGAGACCGACATTCCTGGTCGAAGACTTAAATGTTGTGTTCGAAAATTGCTGGCGGCCGCCGAAGAGTTGGTGCAATGCCCATCCGTTGCGATTCGGCGCTAGCGTCTTTGAGCGCATGCTGGCGCAGGCTGGTTGATCCGCATGGGTAGTCTGAACAGCGACGTGGTCCAATAGGAAGCCAATTGCGCCCATGAGCACTCTGGCCCCCGCCAAGGGTCAAAGCTCGCGGCGAGCAAAGCTGCGGCAACCGGCCGATAGGCATGCGTGTTTTGCCGAGTGCAGCACAAAGCCGCGGCGCGCGCTTCACGCCTTTGGGGGAAGGCGGCCACTGCTCGAATATTGGGTTGGAACCTTTGCCTCTCGTTTCATCCTGAGCTGATCGCGCTTGCCGGCGATGCGGTGGAGGTCCCCACCGTTGACCTTGCCATTAACCTGCTTCCAATCCTTCGACGCGGTTCCAGTCCATGATGGCAAACTCCTTCGTTTCTCTGGAGCGACAACCTCGATTGGAAGTCGATTTTTCACTCAGTTTTGATGGAACATTAGCCGTCCCTAAAGGTTTGATGCATGCGGCAGGTACCTCCATCGCCTGCTGAAGATCGTTGTTCCTCCTGAGCGGCCCGCGCTCTCCCACAGAGGCGCGGGCTTCAATTGCACTGCGATGGGATGACGGTCACAACCCACGTCATCGGACCAGCAAGGCAAGGCCAAGGCGCTGGCCGTGCGGTGCTAAGGTGCCGGTCGAGCAGATCACACCGAAGGTGAAGAAGCGGTAAGCCCGTCTGGCGAGGCAATGGAACATTAGATTTGGCTAATAGTTACCTTGGCGGCAGGGGTCACCAAAGCTCTGCAAGCCTCGCGATTCCCTTAGGGACGACCCGCTGCTGCCGTCAACGGAGCGACAGCGCTCAAACCGGGAGAAATATCATGCAACGGTTTATATTCGCATCAATTGTAATCGCTTTGTCGGCTAGCCCGTCGTTGGCACAAGCCGCCATGCCCGTTCAACATAAACACGGTATCAGGACGAATTATGGTGCGGCCGGCGGCATGAAGCTTGACCCCACCATAACGGGCGGCACATCGAAACCGAATGCGGTAAAAGATTGTGCCGCCGACCAGCAGACCGGCACTGCACAGCCCACTGGTCAGGCGACACTCGACGCCAAGGGCGCCGCCCCTGCCCAGATGAAAGAAACTGCTGCCGGCTGCAGAAAGTCCCCGCCGCTTCGCCAATGAAAGGAATCGAGATATTACGTCCGAAGCGGCTCGAGTATGTGCCTAGTCGCGGGTCTGGGTTAGGTTGTAGCGAGCTTCCAACGGATTTTCGGCCAATTTGGCGAATCTCCGAAGTTTTAGCTAAAGAGACTTTTTGCCGGCTCATCGCGATCATTTTGTAATCGCTCGGCCATGCCTCACACCAATCGCATAATCGGCCTGTGCTTCGGAAGCGCCGCGAGCCAGCCCAACGGAGGTCGACTGCTCTGGAGCTGCCTCTTGGTGTCAAAGGCGTCGATTGAGGCAGAGCACTCGCTGCGGCAGTGCTCAATATGTTTATGAGCGCTTTGTTTCAGGAGACCTCGCTTTCCCGATTGCGGAACTATTTCAGCGCCAGCTAATTAAGTGGCGAAGAGGCCGGCTTTGGTGCGGACGAGTGCAGGAATATCGAGTTGAGATCATTGTCAGTTTTGTAGTGGTGTCGTCCTTCCTGGCCATGGACATCTTACCGTTCAAAGCGGCCGAGAAGCATTCAGGCCGGCCAGTGACGCTGAGGCGCAATGAGGAGAATTGGATTCGCGTCACCGAGACAGGCGGTCAGAAGCGAACGTTTTCGTACGTGGTGCGGGGCAAAGCATGACTACGCGCGGCATCAACTTCCTTGATCGGTGGATTGCGAACAACATCCCGGAGAAGATCCAGACGTGCGTCATCTCTGTCGACGAGTTGACACACAAGCTGATTGCTGATGCCCGCTTCCTCGGGATTAGGGCGCGTGTCAGGACGCTACGCGGCGAGCATAGGCTTCGGCATGCGTCGGTGCAGGATTTCAGGGAACATGAGCAAGCGCGGCAATGATTTTCTTTACCATTGGATCTCTGATCATTTACCGGACGATCCTATCGCCGACCCAGTACTCCTGGTGATCGACATGGCCGTGGACGCGAAGCAGGCGGCGCAGAGCCAAGGAATTCCCGCCCAAGAGATCGATGAAGAAATTGGCAAGATGTACGAATTCATCATGCAGGGCTTACGCTGAGAGGAGCAGCCAAACAGCACTAAGCGGAACTTAACATCGCCGGGCAGATTGGTTCACCATGGACGCAGGACGAAATCCCGAGCGACTGATGCCAACCCCGCCGCCGAGATGGCAGTAACGCGAGGGCGTATTGATACTGGCCGCTGCCTTGTTGCTTGCACCGGGTGCGTTCGCGATCTGGTGGGCCATCTTTCGACGAGCACGCGCGGGGTCAACTTTCTAAACAAATGGATGGCAGAACCGACGATCTTGTGGCCATCAGCGCCCTTGCAGACGAGGCGATGAAGGCAGCCGACAGACGGTCGACGAACCGACGAGCTGTCTGTGATGAACTAGCCCGCCGGTGTCATGCGTTGGTCGGACAGCCCTGCATCCGGGCAAACTTGTCCAGATGCAGGCTATCCGAAGGCGAGGGCGTACGGTTCCAGTTCGAAGGATCGGGTTAGTTCCAGATCTTCTTCGACCACGTGGACGAACCATTCGCCGCAGGCTTCAATCACTTCGATGCAAGGATGACCCTTGCGCTCGCTATCCAAGGCTGGGTACAAATCGTGCAATTCGTAGTGAGCGCAATTTGGCTGGAAGCCGACTTTCGATAGCGTCATGGCCGGTTTGATCATCTACTGGCCAGCTCCGGAACATTTAGGCGATCCTGATAGTTCCCTTGACGGCAGGTGCCCAACGCTCCTGCAAGTCCCTTGATCCTGGGGCGGCCCGTCGCTGCCGTGAATGGGGCGGCGGGCGTTCTTCCACCACATGCCGACTTGATGATGGTCTAGCTAGGAACAGCTTGCCGGCAAGATCGAGGGTGCAACTCCTGCCAACGACGAGTGCAATATCTTCGCTTGCACTAATGTTTTCATGACGTCGCGTAACGCCGGTATCTTGGGAAGCTTATCCGCGGGGAATTCCAATGAGAGTAGCTGTGTTTGGCGCGGCAATCGAAATCGCTTCGAGTGCTATCGCTGCTGCCAAGGAGAAGAAGGTGGTTGTCAGTGACGCTGCCGCTCTGTGCTCTAAACAACATTCGGCCAAGAAGCCGGTGCCAGAGCTGGACTGCAGTTTGACTGGAACCGCCAAATTGCCGAACGGAGCAACACCGGAAAAGCCGCGCCTCGGATACGACACCAATCCGTGGATCGTAACTGGATTTTAGAGCCGGATTGATCTAACCGCCGGCTACAGCTTGTCCGCCAAAGCCGATGGCAACGCCCGTCAGCACCTTGCCACCAACTTGTGAGGGCAATGGGGCGGACAGGGCGCCACACGTCTGCACGGGGCTCTGAGGGCTTTGGATAGGTCATCGAAGATCGTGTACATCGAAGAGCCTGGATCGGAAGGAGGACCTTATTGCCCTGAGGTGCTTCGGTGTGGCATCCAGTCAATGCATGTTCCCACGACGAGACTGCCCGCTGCCGAGAGGTGGCGGGCATTTTAGCGAAGACTAACGGAACAAGTTCCCGCTTCTGAAGTTTTGAAGCGGGAAGCACCTCCGAGCTCCCGCAGCCCGTCTTGGGCCCACCGGGGCAAAAGGGCTCGGGGCGGGCTGTTTTGCGTCGTCAATCTGGGCGGTCAATAATGCCTTCCTTCGCTTCGGCGGAACGGCGCTTTGCACCAGCCGCACAGTGTCCGCATCGACCGTAGCGGGGCCGCCAAGGTTCACAGTCACTTGTCCTCGTCTATCCTGGTGACGTCGCCGATCAACTCGATCGGCTGGCCTTTCTTCGCCTTGGTGATCGAATGCCGGAAATTGTAGGCGTTCGGTTGGGATCGAGACGCTGACCCGATCCTCCGTGACCCGCCACCGCACGGTCGCCATGATCGCCACTCCGTCCTTGATCCCGCGAGCCATAGAACCGATTCTGGGGCGGCCGATGGCCTAGTCAAAAAGACTGCTAATATTCAGTCGCCTCTTGCCACCTAGGTTACATCAAGGAATATAATCCTTCCGTTGCGGCGACCCTTCAACGGAGATCGCCATGTTCCAGAAGACCCTCGCCGACACCTTGGCCGCCCGCGAAACGGTCCGCATCACTTGCGGCCATCCCGCGTGTTGCAAATCGACCCAGCTCGACATCCAGGCGCTGATCGATCGGTTCGGCCCAGATCATGGCTCAATGCACTGGGATCTGGTCGGGTTCTTTGTCTGTTCGGATTGCAAGGCAGATGGTCGCGATCGCCGGCCGGTGTTCTTCACCTTCGTGCCCGACTATCGAGGCCAAGACGAAGCACGCACCAGGCGTGTTTCGAAGCCGACTTTCGGCCGCAGGTGAAGGCGCTGGCGAAGGTCGGCACCTGTCAGGGGCAGCGCTGCCAATAGGTGGGGCGCCAGGCGCGCGGGACGCTTCGGCGAATTTCGATCGAACCCCGAATATGAATCTATATTCATCTATGCTAATTTAGTTAATTGGAAAGTAAAAGGGAGGTTTCGACAATGTCTACATCACGTCGTGCACTGCTTTCCCTGATGGGCGCAACTGTCGCATGCGCCGCCATTTCTGGCATTGCCTCTGCGAGAGGGGGCGGCAAGGGTGGCAAGGATGGCGCGATGGACACTGGTTCCGGCCTGGTTCCAGCGAGCGGAACCAGCCCAAAGCAAGTAAAAACTTTCAAATCTTTCCAAGGCAAGGCATGCAACCGCGATTACAAATCGGTTTGCCCAACGACGCCGATTGGCAAATGTGATCTTCAAAGCAAGATGGGGCAGTTGTCACCCGCCTGTAGAACTTTCGTTGAACAGCATCGCTGAAAGCAGCAGGACCGCGTCGTCAGCGTGTTCGAGGAAATCACGCCGAAGCCAACCTTTATTGCGCTGGCCGGATGCCCTTCCCATCTCAATCCATCCGGCCGTATTCTGTGTCAAAGGCCCGCTGCTCTCCCCCGGGGCATTTTCGGCCATGTGTGCCGCTAGGCCTCGCCGGCAGCACCAGCACCACAACCGCGAATGCTGCCATCAAGAGGCCAGCCGCACATGGTGACGATGCGGCGCTACCTGACGGCGCCAGCGAACCTCGAGGCGGCGAGAGCGCTGGACAGGCTCAACAAACGAGCAAGCCCTTGAAGAGCGTCCAGCGTGCAAGCCGCTTGTTGGTCGTGTTGGATACGATGACAGCCTCGCCGAGCTTACTGCCGTCATCGAATAGCGCGCAGTTGAGCGGTGTCGATTAGGTTCTGCTTGGCGTCGAAAGCAGTTGGCGAAAGACTTGCTCGTGGATGACGATGGTAGGCGTGCTGCGGAGCAGCGCGATCTTGATCGCCTCACGGCAATGGCCCCGCAGAGCCGGAGCGACGTTTCGCGGATGACTGCGGGAGCGTGACCGCCAGTGGGAGTATCAACGCGCGGAACGATATAAACTCCCATGCATTTAGCTAGGTCGTTCAAACACTCTTTCGTCTGGGAGCTGGATCGTTGTAATCGGGAGGCTGCGATTTGGCCGACCAGAAAACCAGTGAAGTTTGCATCGTTGACCTGATACCTGCCCTGCGAGCTTTCGCGCGGACCTTCTGCCGCATTCCCGACGATGCCGACGACCTGGTGCAGGAGACGCTGACGAAGGGTCTCGCGAACATGGACAAGTTCGAGCCCGGCACGCGCATGAAGTCCTGGCTCTTCACGATCATGCGCAACACCTACTACACCCACGTCAAGTTTGCTGCGAGGGAAGCGCCTGGCCTGCTTGACTGCGCTTCCTCGAGGCCGGTTTCGGAAGCGACGCAGGAATGGACTGTACAAAGCAAGGAGGTTCATGGCGCCATCCAGAGGCTGCCTGAACACCAACGCGAAGTCTTGATGCTGATAGGCGTTCTGGGCGTCAGTTATGAGGAGACAGCCGAGATATGCGGCTGCGCGGTGGGCACGGTGAAAAGCCGGCTTAACCGCGCTCGCGCGAACGCTCTCGAATTTCTTGGAGAGAGTTCGCTGCAGACATTGATGGAAAGGCGAAATCAGCTATCGGACGGTCAACGCCACATCGAAGCGGATAGACGCTTCTAGTTGAAACATTGCGCCAGCCTTTCCACGAGCGCACTGCATTTGACCTGCGTGCAGGGCGAGGCATACCCGCGTCTCGATATTGAGGGCGGGGGAAAGTTCAAAAAAAGAACAACTCGGCTGTCCTCTCCGACCAGGGCACGTGTCGATCACGCTCACCGAGACGGTGCTCGGATACGTCATTGGTACCGCCCTCGGCGTGGCAGCCGTCGTCTGGCTAGGGCTTAGCCGTGCATCCTCGATCCGTTCATAAAGGCGCTGAACCCCGCTTGGTGCTCGCTCCTATCTTCGTGCTCTGGCTCGGCCTCGGGCTGTGGTCGAAGGTGGCGCTATCGGTGACGCTGGTGTTCTTCATCACCTTCTTCAACGCCATGCAGGGCGTGCGGGAAGTCAACCCGGTGGTGCTGGCGAACGCGCGGCCCTCGGCGCCAAGCGCTCAAGCCTGCTGACGCACGTCTACTTCCCGGCCACGGCCAGCTGGATCCTATCGTTGCTGCGCACCTCGGTCGATTTCGCGGTGGTCGGCGTGATCATCGGCGAATACCTTGGCGCCTCCGCCGGCCTTGGCTGTCTGATTGCCCAGGCGGAAGGCAATTTCGATGCGGTCGGTGTCTTCGCCGGCATTATAATCCTCGCGATTTTTGTGCTGATCATCAACCGCATCCGCGACATCGCCGAGGCCCGTCTGATCCAGTGGAGCCCGCATTCGACCGAGAGCCGGGCCACCTGACGGCGGTCGGCAATGATGCCGGCCGGCGACCAAGGTGACGACTGTGCTGAGGCTAGCCGGCCGCTTGTTGCCGCGAGCGTCTGAGCCTGACCTGATCGCTCCAAGGACCCGGCAAATTAGTAACTTGAGTGACCGTCAGCTCAAACGACCGAACCACGCCGCGGTCATTTGCGGAGAATGGCAATGCCGGCACGCTTTACGGGTCGAGCTTGCTCGGCCACGTCGACTTCCCCGCGTCCAAGGTGCTTCGGCCGAGCGACGGGCCCACTCAGCCGCCGCAGCTTCGTTGCCTACCATTTTAGCAGGTGCTAAGCTTTGCTACGGCTTCTTGCATCCTCAACAAGAATGCCGTAGCGGCTGACGCGGCAATGCTCACCGGCACCTGCGTCGGCCGTTCACCTTGCGGCTGAATGCCACCCGGCGCCCTAAACGGCCTGTCCTGTAATCTGGCCGGAGCCCAAAGGCGGCGGACTCCCTTCTCTGTGACCAACTGCGTGCTCGGTGACGGGGTTTCATTTTCGGTCAAGCCATTCCACGGTTTCGACGATCGGTTTTGCCACGGCCTCGCCTCTGCGAACCTGGTTCCGGTTTACAGCGCAGTGTCAGGCACAAACTGGCAATCCCGATTATCCGTCGAGAAACCGCCTGCCGGGCTTGTCAGCGAGTCGGGGCGCGATAATTTTTGTTGGGAGGGGATCTTCAATCCACAGGAGACGACCATGAAACATCAAACCTTAAATCAACTGCAGACAATCGCAGAGGTGGAACCCTTGTCGACCTACCCGATCATGACCCGGCAACAGCGCATCGAGCGCTGGGCAGAGCTGCTTGCAGAACATCCGGAGCGACGCCTGAGAGCCCTGATCGGCACCGAACGTCTGAAGCGGAAAGACCGCGACGCAGTACGGTGTGAGGGCTCGCCAATCACAGTGGCTTTCGAGGATTCAGTGCTGCGTGCGTTGGGCCTGAAAGATGACACCTATGGGGAAGCAAAGCGCTTCTTCGAACTGACCGACTGGCAATTGCACGACGTGGTCTGTAGTTGTCATGTCGGGAGTATGATGACAGGGCAATGGGCTGCTGCAAGAGTCCGCCGGACAATCGGTGGCAACAGATTTCTGAATTGGCTCAGACAGAGAATGCGGCACTGAGGTCGGTAAGACTGCGACACTTATTTCGGAGAGCGGCATTCCTTCGTCCTGCGTGCTTTGCGAAAACTTTCAGCAGCCTCGCTATCTCGTCGCGGGAACCCGCCCACCCTAAGTCGCCCGGCTCCGCATCGGCCCGCCGCTCTCCCTCGATGCAGCGGGCCTTGGTGTTAGGCGCCAGTTCGGCTCGCCGCTCAGTTGACTTCACATCAAAAACGACGATGCGATCGTTGACCTTTGACCCGTCGAAATGGGCAGTCAATGCGCGGTACGCAACAGCGGTCGCCGAAGCCAGGAAGACGTTGGCATGGCCGCAACCTGTTCGACCGGCCGCGGGTCGTCGTCCAATTAAAGGCCGCAAAGATCAACTTGTGCGGATTGTGTTTGCCTTGCCGTGATCAATCTTCGTCAACGGCGATCTGGCCTCTACCACGCGCCGTTGCGCCGCCCGTATCCTGTTGCAGAGCGCGATATTGATGCCGACGCCGCAGTTTTCATCCAGCATCTCGTTGGCATTTTCGAGGGCAAGCTCCTCTCGGTTAAGTCGCTGTCGGGCTCGCGCCAGTTCCAGATCCAAAAATTTCATTATTCCGCGTCCATTACGGTCCCTTCGATTGGTAAACCACTTGCGATTGCCTTTGGTTCCCTGCTGTTCGTGAGAAGCCCTGACGGCCCTGGGCCTCACCGTCCAATCGTCGGCCCTGTCGTGCCGACAAGATCTCGACGATCCCCGCCGGTCGAGCAGGAGGTCATCATCTGTAGCGAGCCCTTGGCGTCCCTACTCGTGCGCGCCCGATATCGGCCGAAGCGCGGCTGCGTGTTTAGCGCCGCAGTCAGTAAACGCTCGGCGACGCCAGTAATGCAGCAATGACAAAACGAATGCGGGCGGGGTATCTAACGCGCGTGACTTCGCCTCCTACGCTCACTACTGCGTGCATTTCGACGAGCAAGTCTAAGTTCAGCAAGGGTTGGTCTCCACCAGCCTCTGAAGCGTTCGCTCGGCCCGGCGGCTGACCGAGCAGGCCAAGTGCTCACAAGTTCGGCCAGGGTTGCCGAACGCCACTTGCCCCAAACGAAATCACCTGTCGCAGGCATCGCATGGGGATAGAAGGTGGCTGCGTCAGATAGCTCAACGAGTTCACCGGAAATTTCAGTGAATACGACTATCCCGTACTGCATGGTTGCGACGGCGCGGCCCAAAGTAGGCAGATCCTGAAGTGGCAACGGATAGCGATGGCGCCTACGTTCACTAGCCCGCTGTTGTGCGGCCTTATAGGCTGCCGTGTTTCTGGTTGCCGCAAGTCGCCGTTTCCTTTCCTCCGGTTCGGCGTGCTGCGCAGCCTGTTCGATGTGTGGCCATCGACGCCGGAGCGTCTCATATGAGCGGAATGGAACTCTCCAGGCCCGCAACTCATCGTCCCAACTCGCCCACGGGACAGCATGCAGTTCTTTAACCACCGTCTTGGAATAGGGCGTGCGAATGCGCAGGTCATCCGCGATTTCCAGATACCGGCTCGATATCGGGTCGAAGGCGAAGGCATCTCGTCCCTTGCTCTCGTCATGGGGCGCCCGCAATGCCGCCTCTTGCTCCAGCCAGCGGTCGATCCGCCGGGCCGCTGTCTTACCGGGCACGAACCAGCTCTTGCGCTCGTCGCTCCACCTGGCACGCGGAAAAGCTTGCTGAAACCGCTCGACCGCCATTCGATCGTACGCAAAGCCGACTTCGGCACCAATTGCATCCTGTTTGTGCGGCGCAGGACGAGCGTTGGGGTCCGTCATCGTAAAATCAACCGAGTTCGCTGCATGCGAACGCGGCGCAGGGCCAAAGGTTCATCAGCCGGGCAAGTCCGCAGGAATATGGCGCTATGATGCCAACGCCCAAGACGTGGGTGAAACTTTCCCCACGCTTGGCAGTTTAAGCAGGGTCCGGAGGATCCACGATGTCATGCGGCTAGAGCCGAGCGGTCGCAAAGGCTAGTTCGCGTCCCACAAAGGGGACGCAGAGGCGAGACATGTTATCGAGACACATGATCTGTCACCAGCGCAGGCGCGGGAGTCGGTACGTCGCTACGGAATGACTGGCGAAAGATTGTGACGAGGCCGCCAAGCCCCTACAAAGACCACTGAGGATCAACAACCAAGTCTTTCTTGCTCTCCAAGAGTTTGTCGAGAACTCGGATGATTCGCATCGCAACCTTCAACCTGAACGGCGTGAACGGTCGCCTGCCCGTGCTCATCAAGTGGCTGGGTCAGAACGACCACGACATCGTGTGTCTTCAGGAATTGAAGACCTCGGACGAGAAATTTCCCGCCGAAGCCATCAGGAACGCCGGTTACGGCGCGATCTGGCACGGGCAAAAGTCCTACAATGGTGTGGCCATACTCGCCCGGGGGAGGGAGCCGGTGGAACGTCGACGCGGCCTGCCAGGCGATCCCGACGATACCCACAGTCGGTATATCGAGGCCGAGGTGGATGGAATTGTGGTCGGCTGCCTCTATCTGCCCAACGGCAATCCAGCGCCCGGCCCGAAATTCGACTATAAGCTCCGCTGGTTCGACCGTCTGATCAGCTACGGTAAGCTACTGCTCAGGGAAGGTGTCGCGAGCGTTCTCTGCGGCGACTACAACGTCGTGCCAACGCCGATCGATGCCGTGGTACCAAGGCGTTGGCTAGGCGATGCAGTCTACTTTCCGGAGAGCCGGCAAGCCTACGCTGAAATGCTTGGTAACGGCTGGATCGATGCCGTTCGTCGCATCCATCCGGAGAAAGGCATCTACACCTATTGGAACTTCTCCTACCGGGGCGGTTATGATCGGAGTTCCGGCCTCCGGATGGACCATCTCCTCGTCAGCCCATCACTTTCGAACAGGCTACGTGATGCCGGCGTGGAAGCTGACGTGCGAGGTTGGGAAAAGCCGAGTGATCATGCGCCAGCCTGGATAGAACTCGACCTCTCCGCCCAGGTTGCGGGTCATGTCAATCGTGAGGCTGGATGATCGTCGCTCCCGGAAGCGAAGGGTTTCTTTGACATCGCGGCGCGGACCACGGCCATCCGGCAAAAGGAACAAAATGCGGGGCCGCTAGTTGAGATTTGTTGAGACCAGAGCGGCGGCGTCCTTACTGCTCTATCTGGCCCTTACAACGAGGATAGCAGTGGGTATTCTTGAAAGCGTGAAGAAGGCGGCCGAGCTAGCGACGGGTATTGGGCGACCGAGAACGCAAGAACTCGCCGAACTGGTGAGGTTGAAGAAACCACTCGAATTTCGGTTCAAGGACGATGGCCTTGTGCCGAACCATCCGTTCTGGCCATTTGTCGTCTATCGTGGCGCCGTGAAGCCGATGGAGCAATTCGACTTCGCGGCCGTGCTGGAAGAGCTTTTCGAGGCGAATGGCTGGCGTGACAGCTGGCGTGACGGCATCTATCACTACGTTCATTACCATTCCCGCATACACGAGGTGCTTGGGGTTGCGCGCGGAACCGGCAGGGTTCGATTCGGCGGCAAAAGGGGCCGGATATTATCCTTGAAGGCTGGCGACGTGGCCGTTCTACCGGCCGGCACCGGACACCAATGCCTCGGCGAGAGTGATGACTTTCTGGTGGTCGGTGCTTATCCGGCATCGGGGACTTATGACGAATGCACGACAGCCCAGGAACATGAGCGGGCATTGCAAACGATTCCCAAGGTTGGCCGTCCCCGGAAGGATCCAGTCTATGGGAGCAAAGGCCCGCTGCTGTCAGTATGGCCGAAATGACGACGACATGGCCCCGGCGGTCGCGCCGGGACCATTGAAACCCGTCTCAATTCAAGCCGCTTTCAGCTCGGCCGCCCGGTCGTTCACGCCGGCTTCGCCCAGAGACGTCAGGGCCTTATCTGTAGCTTTCTCTTCCTCGAGGGTCGCGCTCAGAAGTTCAACGATATCGTCCTTGCCAAGCGAGGTAGCCCACGCAATTAAAGTGCCGTAGCGCGCGATCTCGTAGTGCTCGACAGCCTGCGCGGCGCCGACGAGCCCGGCGTCAAGCGACTTCGAACCCTCATACTCCTCGAGAATTTCGGATCCCTCCTCGAGAATGCCGTCGATGGCCGGGCAGGTTTTCCCGCGCGCAGCCGCGCCGAGGATTTCGAAAACCTCCTCAAGCCGTTCCACCTGGGCTTCGGTTTCGGAACGATGCTTTTCGAAGGCTGCGGTGACCTGCCCGTCGTCCGCGCCCTTGGCCATCTTCGGCAAGGCCTTCAGAATTTTTTTCTCGGCGTAGTAGAGATCTTTGAGACCGTCGAGGAACAGATCCTCAAGGCTCTTGGTCTTCGCACTTGCCTTCTTAGTGGTTGCCATCGCTGTGTGCTCCTTGTTGGCTTGTTTCGCGTCGTGGGCATTTTCTAACTCGGAGAGAAGCTGGCAGTTCCCTTGCTGTCCAATTAAATGAGTCGTCCATGACACTTCGGCGCCAGTTCGGCTTTTGGCCGTATCCGTCGTTTTCCACGCCGTTGTCAGCGCGAGGAGGGCGATGCCGATGTCTTCGATTTCCGCGCCCAACTCGGCCTATGCGCTGGCGGCGAGGCCGGTGAATGGCGGCAACCCTTCGCATCGCATTCGAAGTCTCCTGCGCGAACAAGATTTGGCCAGTCCAGAGCATGTAACGTTGGGCCTGAGGTGGCGATGAGGCCCTTCCGTCGCACTTCCTGAAGCATTCTGTTCACGTGGACCGTGGACAAACCCAGCGCATCTCCAAGCGCCGCCTGCGTAATCGGAATGTCGGCTATGTGGTCCTTGATGCGTCCTACCGAACGCAAGCGGTAGATCAGTTCACAAAGGATGTGAGCCATACGCGTGAAAGCCTCGCGCCTTCCGACATTGGTGACCCATTCCCTGTATATGGCCGCGTCGATCAGCGTCGAGCGCCAGAACGCGGTCGCGATGCGGGGGTGCTGTTCGCAAATGGCGCGCAGAGCATCGTGGCGCATGAAGCCTAACCGGGTCGGTATGAGCGTCGAAAAAGTGCAATCTATCACCGAGAGGTGCAAACTGTGCAGATCCGGGAGGTCGCCAGCCACGAGGGCAAGAAGCGCCGTAAAGGGGCCTATGCCATCGGCGACTTGGTCCAAGACGTCAGATGATGGCCTGGCGCCTGCATTACTGGTCGTTGCAATAGGCTTGGGTCTTCGGACTGGCAGCCGCCGGCCTAGGTTAGACGGTCGCGACAGATGGTCCACAGAAGGGGAGGCACGGTCTGGACCAAAAGACCCCATCGGGAACAAAGGCGCGGCTAGGAGCTTATGGGATTGGCCGCTCCATTCGCGGCAGCAAGATCGGAGAAGATCATGAAGAGGACTTGGAAGAAGCCCGTCATATGCGAAGTCGCGGCGGGCATGGAAATATCCCGCTATCTGCCTGCCGAAATCAAGAAGAAATGACGCACCGGCGGGTTCGGCATCGGCTGTGCTCGCTTGGTTGCCTGACACTGGTGCAATAGCAACTGGAGTTCGTCACGGCGTGTGGATTAGGATAATTGGATCCGCAGCGGGTGGCGGTTTTCCCCAGTGGAACGCCAACGACCGGCTCAACAGGGCGGCGCGAGCGGGCGCTCCCGGCGTCCGCTCGCGGCTTCAGACCAGTGTCGCGGCATCCTCAGACGGGCGACGGTGGATTCTTTTCAACGCGTCTCCAGACATCCGCCAGCAGATCGCGGATAATACGGAACTCCAGCCGCATTCGAATATGTCGGCCCGTGCCACGCCGATGGCCGCCGTGGTCGTGACCGGCGCCGAGGTCGACCAGATTGCGGGGCTCCTCAGCTTGCGCGAGCGACAATCCTTTGCCCTCTATGCAACCGAGCAGGTCCTTGCGGTCATCGCCTCCAATTCGATTTTCGATGTCCTCGATGCTCGGATTGTTTCGCGCCGCCGCCTTCCCGCTGAAGGCGTCGTCGATCTTCGCGATGCTGGGGGGGCGGAAATCGGCGTCCGCATCGAGGTCTTTCCCGTTCCCGGCAAGGTGGCGCTCTTTCTTGAAGATAACGGCCGACACGAGCTCCGTCACGCCGATGGCGGAACCATAGGGGTTCGCCTGATGGAAGGAAGCCGTTCGTTGCTCTTCGTCCCCGGCTGTACAGCCGTCGATGAAACATTGCAGCAACGGATTGCCGGCGCCGACATGCTTCTCCTCGACGGTACGGTATTCACGAACGACGAGCTCATTACGGGCGGTGTTGGCGTGAAGACCGGAGCGCGCATGGGGCACATCGCGATGTCCGGGCCTGACGGTGCGATCGCACGTCTGAAGGATATACCGGTCGGTCGCCGCATCTTCATTCATATCAACAACACAAATCCAGTTTTGGACGAGACATCTCCTGAGCACTTGGCCGTGCGCGCGGCCGGATGGGAAATTGCGCAAGACCGGATGGAGCTCGTGCTGTGACCGATTTTTCCGATGTGGTCGGCAGCGGTCTTGACGCGCAAAATCTGCGCGCCGTACTTCTGCAAGTCGGTCACGAGCGCTATCACAACCGACACCCCTACCATCGCAGAATGGTGGAGGGAGCGATGTCAAAGGCCGAACTGCAAGCGTGGGCGCTCAACCGCTATTGCTATCAGGAGGCAATCCCGCGCAAGGATGCCATCATCCTCTCCCATGCCGAGGATCCGGCATTCAGGGCCGTATGGCGTCAGCGCATCGAGGACCATGACGGCAAGGACGGCCGGAGCGGCGGCATTGCGCGCTGGCTGCATCTCGCGACCTCGCTCGGTCTTTTGCCGGAAGAGGTGAAAAGCCAACGGCTTGCGCTGCCTGCAACGCGCTTCGCGGTGGAAGCGTATGTCAATTTCTGCGCCTCCCATACCCTGCTCGAGGCAGTGGGGTCTTCCCTCACGGAACTTTTCTCGCCCGATATTATCGCCGAACGCGTGCCAGCCTTGCTGGCTCGGTACGACTTCGTCACCACCGACGCGCTCGCCTATTTCGACCGACGGCCAGACCAGGCCGCGCGCGATTCCGAATTCGCGCTGGACTACGTGCTTCGCCACGCCGACACGGCAGAACGCCAGCAGAAGGTTGTCAATTCCCTGGTTTTCAAATGCGATGTGCTTTGGGCGATGCTCGATGCACTCGACTACGCCTACGGGCGCGAGGGGATTGTGCCCCCTGGCTGCTTTCGTCCGGAGGCGATAAGATGACGGTGGACCGCCCAAGAGCGTTTGTATCGCGGCAATCTCTCCCGCGACTCGCGCCCTATGTACGCCTGCGCTTTGATCCGGTCCGGCATGCTTGGGCGGTGCTGTCTCCCGAGCGCGTTTTCTGGCCGGACGCAATCGGGCTGGACATCTTGCAGCGCTGTGACGGCAAGACGCCGTTCAGTGTTATGGTGATGTCTCTTGCTTTGGAATACGACGCCGACGGCGGGGAGATCGACCGTGACGTCGGCGCGTTTCTGCAACAATGGGCCGACCGGCTTTTGGTGCGGCTGTGACGGAGGTGCCGCTCCCACCCATCGCCATGCTGGCGGAGTTGACGCATCGCTGTCCTCTGCAGTGCCCCTACTGTTCCAATCCCCTCGATTTGCTAAAAGCCGACCGCGAAATGGCGACGGAATGCTGGCTCGACCTCTTCCAGCAAGCAGCGGATATGGGTGTTCTCCAGGTGCATCTTTCGGGTGGCGAGCCGATGCTGCGCCGGGATCTCGAACAATTTGTTTCGGCACTTGCGCATGCCGGTGTTTACACCAACCTCATCACCTCTGGTGTTGGCCTTGCCGGGGCCCGGCTGGAAGCACTTGCAGGTGCTGGACTGGACCATGTCCAGGTGAGTTTTCAGGGAGCCAACGCCGAAACGACCGCGCGCATCGGACGCCATTCCGGGGCTCACGCGAACAAGCTTGCTGCCGCCCGGCAGGCGCGGGAACTCGGGTTGGCGCTTACGATCAATGCGCCGATCCATCGGCACAACATCGCGCAAGTTCCGGACTACATCGAGCTGGCGCTCTCGCTTGGCGCCCAGCGGTTGGAGATCGCCAATATACAATATGCCGGTTGGGCGCTGCTCAATCGTCGTCATCTGCTGCCCGATCGCGCCTCGATAGAGCATCAGGCCGCGACTGTGGAGGAGGCACGGGCACGACTTGTCGGCGTGTTGGAGATCGATTTTGTCCTGGCCGACCATTTTGCCACATATCCCAAGCCCTGCATGGGTGGTTGGGGACGCGATGCTTTCGTCATCGCACCGGACGGCGCCGTGCTGCCATGTCATGCGGCAGCGACCATTCCATCACTGCGCTTCGAGCGCTTCGGCTCGCGGCCGCTGGCCGATATCTGGCGGGACTCACCGGCATTCGAGGCCTTCCGCGGAACGAACTGGATGCTTGAGCCTTGCCGCAGCTGCGAGCGGCGTGAATTTGATTGGGGTGGCTGCCGTTGCCAGGCGCTGGCGCTGGCGGGCGATGCGGCTGCGACTGATCCCGCATGTGTCAGGTCGCCCCTCCATGCCGCGATTGCTACGCTGGTTGAGGAGGCCCTTTCGACATCCGAAGGCACCGGAGGAGACCTCATCGCGCCCTACGCCTTTCGCCGCATCGCCAGCGCTTAAGCTCTTATCGTACGTTCACAGCTGTGTCTGATCAGCCAGTTGCCACGAGGCATGACGATCCAGTGGAACCTTTTCGTTGGCCGGGAATTAATCCAACTCCCCGAATGTTCAGGGCCCGCCGTGCAGTTCCCTCGGTACAAGGATTGCTGGATGCACGACGACGGAGTCTCGGGGGGGGGCGGGCGGCGGCGCGCCGCCGGGGGGGGGAGGGGGCGGACAGGGGGGGTGGGTGTCGGGGT
>NZ_JAMYMV010000088.1:0-21683 GCF_040318715.1 Mesorhizobium sp. M1050
TACCAGCGACACGCGTGCGCGAAATCATGTTGTCGTTGGCGGCATAGGCGAAGGTTTCGTCGAGCGTGTTGTCGCCGAGATTGTCGGCCGAAATCAGCCGGTCAGCATTGTCATAGACATAGTTCCAACTGTTCGGGCCCGTGCCCGAGAGCCCGGCGATGTTGGTGATGCGGCCGAGGCTGTCGCGCGTGTATTGCCGATCCAGCATTGTGGTTGCGCCAAGCGTGGTGGTGATGCGCGTCAGCCAGCGCCTTGTCGTAGAGTAGGTGAAGGTGGTCTTCACGCTATTGGCGTAAGTGATCTCCTTCGTCTGGCCGTCAGCCTCGTAAATCGTCGAGGTGATGAAGCCGGGAGCGGAGTAGAGCCTGTTGCCGGCGGTGTATTGCAAGCGGTTGGTGTTCGAACCGAAGTCGAGCTGAACGGGGAAGTATTGGACATATACGTTCTGGCCGGAGCCGTCGTGGACGTTGAACGTGGTGTTGGTGATGCCCGCGATGGTGGCATCCTGGCGGGCAATCTTGCCGAGACCGTCATAATTGTAGAGCTGGACGGCGGCGGCGTTTTCCGAGCGGGTCAGCTGGCCGATGTTGTAATAGCCTGATGCCGCCTGGTCGTAGGTGTTCTGCGTCAGCGTCACCGGGCCGCCGCCAGGCACGATTGCCGTCTTCAGCGTCAGCCGGTCCATCTGGTCATAGGCGAGCGTCGTGACCGTACCGCGCGCATCGGTCTGGCTTATGAGGCGGTTGGCGGCATCGTAGACATAGGTCCAGTTGCCGAGATCGGGATCCGACGCCGACAGCCGGTTGCCGACCATGTCGTAGGTGTAGGCCCAGGTCGAGCCGCCGGGATCGGTGACGCCGATCAGTCGGCCGAGGAGGTCGTAGCCGCGGCTTTCCGTCAGGTTCAGCCCGCCCTGGACCTGGTCGCGCATGATGCCGGCGATTTCGCCCCGCGTCGTCGACCAGGTTTTGGTTTGATGTCCAAGTTCGTCGGTCAGGATTACTGCGTAAAGTCGTGGGTTGGGCGTGCCAATTGTGTCCGTGAGGAAATGAAGGTAGGTGCGCTGGCTGGCATCCGGATTGACCGTCTGGGTCAGCCGGTCGGCCCAGTCGTAACTGTTGGTGGTCCACTGCGCCGTATCGCCGACAAAGCGCGGGAAGGCGGTGCGCAAGACATTGCCGCGAAGATCGTAGTCGGTCTCGGCAATACGCCTTGCACCGGCCGCCGTCTCTCCAGGGGTTTCCACCCGATAGACCCGGCCGAGCCCGTCATAATAAGAGCGGGTAAAATCCTCGCCGGCGCCGTTGGGCAACAGCGTGTACTTGACCAGCGCCTGTGTTGCCGGATTGGCTTCGTTCTCGAACCGCGTCTTGGCATAGGCGCCGGTGACGCTCTGCGACACTTGGTAGGGCCGGCAGAAGGCATCGTAGGCGAAGGTCTTCACCGGGCCGTTGAAGTCGGTCCTGGTCGCGGGAAGGCCGCACACAGGATTGTAGGTCGCGGTCGAGACGAAGCGGGTGTCGGCCAGTTGGCCGCCGGTGGCAAAATAGCGGGGGCTACGCTGCGTCACCGGATAGAGGTGATAGGTGGCATCAAAATCCCACTCGGTCCTGTGGCCGAGGTCGTTACTGGCCGCGATCCTGTTGCCAAAACTGTCGTAGGCAAAATACTGGTTCACCGTCTTGCCCACGGTGACATCGCTGAAGATCTGGGCCAGGGTCAGATTGCCCTTGGTCGGCACCGCCCAGACATCGGTGGTGTTGCCGTCATAATAATTGTGCTTGTAGCTGACATAGGGATCCGTGCCGGTAAGCCCGGCATGCGTGCGCTCGGCAATCAGGGCCGAGATGATGTAGGCGCTGGTGTTGGGCGAGAAGAAGCGCTCGGTAAACGTCTCGTCGCCGGTGACATCGGTGCGGCCATAGTCCTTGATACTGGTGATGTTGTTATAGGCGTCGAACAGCCGCTCGACCCGCAGGCTGCGCACGACACTGTTCTCGGTCGGGGTCGTGTCGGTTGCCGTGTTCTGCACCGTGTAGGGTTTTGTCGCCGTGTTGACCGCATAGGTCTCGGCCACCTGCTTGTGCACGGCGCCTGCGCCATCCTTCCACACCGTCAGCGACGGCAGGTCGTAGCTTGCCAGATCCTGCCGATAGGTGGTCTCGATCTTCGAAGGCGCCGTCTCGCCATTGGCCAACGGTCTGGTCTCGACGATCGAGGCGAAGCCCAAAAACTTGCGCGCCGCCGGATCGTACTTGCCCCCGGCATAGCTGTAGGTGCTCACCGCCGTCTGGCCACGGCCGTCGCTCACCGACAGCTTCGTCACCGCATGCACCAGTTGCGGCAGGTAGTTGTTCGTCCAGGTCGACGACGGCGTGTATTCCACCGCGACCGTCCCGCCGAGCTCCGTCACCATCGAACGTAGCAGGTTCGGATTGCCGGTGCCGGCGTTCGAGATGATCATGCTGGTGTAGTTAGTGAAGTCCGGCAAGCCATCACCGTTGAAGTCGCCAACCACAGTCCCGGCAGTCATCCCAGCTGGCAGCGTGAACTGCACCGGAATCATCGAAGTCGAGGAGGGGCGCAACGAGAAGATCCTGACCGTGCCGGTCCTGTCCGGCTGAGTGGTCACCGTGCCACCAATCGTGATGACATCTGCTCGCCCGTCATTGTCGAAATCGCGAAGGATGGCAGAGGTTCCCGCCATCGAGGACATGGTGTAGCTTTTGAAACCAATGCCGGTCGACAGCCAAAGCCCGACGCTGTCATCGTTGCCATTGTAGCGGAAGACGTCCGTCGCACCGTCCCCGTTGAGGTCGGCAAAGACACAGGTGCCGTAGCCCCCGGATCCCTGTGCGGGGCAGCTGATCCCGAATGACGTTCCGCTGGGCTGCCAAACGCCGTTCGAAAGCGCTCCCTTCCTTGCCGTTCCGCCGCTACCCCAGAATAGCGGCAGCTGCCGACCATTACCGAGAAAATCGCCAACGCCGACTACTATTTTTGGCGAGCTGCCACCGACGACGTTGAGCGTATCAATGCCATCGCCATCCACGTCGGTCACGATGGATGCAGACGCCGTCGGTGGAGCAACAGGCAGCGCATCACAAACGGATTGGTAGCCAGTCGGTACGCAGGCAGCTTTGGTCAGCCCCAGCGCGGCATCCGTCTTGATGATCGACTTGGTTGCCGTGTAGGTAACTTGACCGGTAGCCCCATTGACAAAAGGCTGGATGGCCGAGTCGGCGAAATCCAAGGTGCTCTTGCTCGCCAGAAAACGGCCGGGCTCGGAGAAATACGTCGGGGGGTTGGGATCTGAATCCCAACCTCGTAAATTATCTAGAAGCAGAGACGCCGTTCCAGCCTGTGTACCATTCGAATTGAATTTGTATATGTATTTGGTTCGCTGCAAGGCAGGGCAAGGACCTTGATTGTGGGTACATAGGTCTACGCGCTGGATGGAGTCGCCATAAATCTCGTCCCGGCCGTCGGCATCCAAATCACCGACATGCCTTGGCACGGCGACGCTACCTAAGCTCAAACCGAGTGAAGCAGTCACCGTCCCATACACGCCATCGGTACTCTGATAGGTCATCTGGCCGAGCACCTTGGCGGTGCCGCCGCCGATGGTGCCATCGACGGCGATTGTTGCATCGGTGCCGTAGTGGGTAACCTGGGTCAGCCGCGAGGCGTTGGAGAACGGTGCCTGGTCATAGGTGAGCCTATAGGCGCCGCGCACCGCGCCACTAACGGTGATGCCAATCGTCTTGATGCGTTGGCTGGTCAGAGAGATGTCGCGGCCATTGCCCATCAGGATCAGGTCGGGACGGGTCTCGTAGTAGAATTTTACGATGGTGCCGTTGTAGCTGACGCTGTCGGGATAGCAAACCGGGCTGGCCGGACAGGTGTAGCTGTATGAAACGCTGTTGCCGTTGGTGTCGGCGACCGAGGTCAGCAGCCAGCGGTAGCTCATGGCAAGGTCATAGGCCGGCGTGCCGGCGGTTGGCGTCAAATTGGCAACGGCCGCTACCGAGCGGAAGGTCGAGACGGTGCCATCCCTGTCGGTCACCCTCCATTCATTGGTGCTGCTGTTCAGCGCAACGCGGCGGTAGCTCTCGTTCTCGGTCGCATGCGTGCCGCCGGTCGCACACGACGGCGAAACCATGCCAGCCACGCAGGCAACCATCGCCTGGCCGTCGAGCAGGTAGATGTCGTTGGCATCGAAGGCCGGCATGCCATAGCCCGGCGTGGCCCGCTCGATGACATCGAGACCATCGAGCCCCCATCCATAGCCGAGCCAGCCCTGATAAAGGCCACCAAGCTTGCTCTTGCGGGATGAGTTATAGTTCAGCGCGATCTGCGGCTCGATGCCATGGAAGGCAGGAACATCGATGCCGATGGAATAGCCGAGATTGCCGTTGCCCGAACTCTTCGGCAGATCCACCTTCGGCGTGCCAATGGCTTCTGGATCGCCGCTGGTCGCGGTCGTGGTCGCTAGCGTAGTTGCGGCGGCCGGCGCCTCGGGGGCGGCTTCCGTGTCGGTCGTCTTGGCCGCCTTGCCGCTGCTCTTGGCATCCGCAGCCTTGGTATCTGTCGCCTTGGCATCCGCGGGCTTGGCGCCAACCTTGGCCGCAGCATCCGGACTGTCGGTTGCCGCACTTGATGCTGCATCTCCCGCCGCCGGCGCCGCAGTGCCCGACGCTGGCGTGCCACCTGCCGGCTGTGCGCCTGATCCCAGTGCCGCGCCGCCATTCCCGAAGCCGGCAGCAGATGTTCCTGTGGCCGCGGAAGAGCCCCGGCTCTCCTGCGCGAACACTACTATCCCTGCGCTTCTGCTAATATAAGAGACGGCAGAAATATCCGCGCCCACGACACTCGCGGCAAGCACTGCCGCGCCAACAAGCAACCGGTTCATCGAATCCCCCAAGCCAAGTTGCCTATCGGTACTGACGTTTCATTCGGGCGATATGACGCCAAACGGTAATAAGATACTTATTAACAGAGTTATTTGACCGTGAACCGTCGCTCAGTTCATGATGATCTCGACCAATTCCAGTCGGACTCTCTTAGGACGGGGCCGGCCTTACGAACTGCGGCGATGGTGTCCCTGACCCGAGACAATGCTTGCCAACCGGGATGAAACGGATCGCCGCCTCGACCAACTCGTTGGCGGTGGCCACGGGCCCGCAAACTGCTTGCAGCCTCATCGCTCCTCCTCAAGGGAGAAACCTAAGTGGTCAATGGTTCACCAAGCGAAATCAACGTTCGGAATGTGCCAAGCCAAGAGGCCGGGTGAATAGGGATCGACGGGACCTCCGTCGCGTCTTTGCGTTTGCACTTACATTAGCTTAAGAGCACATTAAAGCAGCCGGTGAAGTACCCCGTACCGGTTAGGCTCGGCGCCAGTCCCCCAGACCCCTCGACGCCGGGCCGCTCGGGTGACAAGGCACATTTCCGTTTTGCCTAGCCTCGCCGCCGCTTGTTGTCGCGCAAATTGAGAAGCTCGACCAGATCATCAGCCTCTTCGACAGGCATGTCGATCAACGGAACGCCCAATTCGACGGCAGGCATGCCGGTGAACACGTCGATGACGTCCCACGTGCCTTCAGGCGTTCTTTCCATGTCATATCGTCGCGTCATCGGGGCAGAGCGTTCAACGCTGCGTATCTTCCGGCTGGGCATCGGGTCTTTTTTTCATCAAGTTCATCGGCCAATGAAGCAATGTTGGGGGCAGCTCGGGCTCCACCTGCCAGTTTAAGAGCTTGCGCAGGTGCCGGTGCAGGATTTCCGTGCCACTCCAGCGCCGCACGATTTCGGCAATAGCCTTCTGCCTTGATTGATCAAGTTCTGGCATGTTCGGAACTCTCGGAACTTGGTTTACACGCCGAACTCACCCACCATGGAATGGTTCCTGCCGCTGAAACATTGCCGCTACCGCTACCCTTGGCGCCGGTCGTTCGTCGATTTCACATCGAAGACAGGTGACGCAGCCTTTTTGCGGAATGGTGGGGAGTCTGGGTTGTTGAAGCGCGCGTTACTGTTTTGCATTGCATGGTCGAGCTCGCCGCCAACCAAGATGACAATGGAAGAAATCCAGATCCAAATCAGGAAACCGATGATCCCGCCGAGCGAACCATAGGTTTCATTATAGTTTCCGAAACTGGCCGCATACCAGGAGAACAGAAACGATCCGACCAGCCAGCCGAGTGCCGCGACGGCGCTGCCCCAACTTATCCAGCGCCATGGCGCTCTCTGCCGGCTCGGACCGAAACGATAGAGGAGGGCGAAGCCGAGCGCGACGATTGCAAGCACCACAGGCCAGCGCAGAATTCGGATGAGCAGGTCCGTCGCCCCAGACAGTCCGACGAACGACAACAGGATTGGGACGGCCACGGCAGCGCCGATTGCCAGTAGCCCCAGGACGATCCCGCCCATCGTGAAGGCCAAAGAAACCGCATTGATGCGGAAGAAGCCGCGTTTCTCCTTCTCGCCATAAATTATATTAAGGGCATCGAAGAGTGCCTTAACGCCGGCGTTGGCACTCCACAGCGAGGCGGCAAGACCGATTATGAATGCCAGCCCAAGAGTTCCGCTTCGCTGCGAGGCGATGTGCTGCATCTGGTTGCGGATAACTTCCAGTGCTCCGGCGGGTAGCAAGCCTGAGATGCGGTCGAAGTGTGAGGCAATAGTCTGCGGATCGGCGAACAATCCGTAGACGGCGACCAGTGCGGCAATGGCAGGGAAAATGGCAAGGATGGTGTAAAAAGCGATTCCCGCAGCAATGGCAAACACGCGGTGTTCTGTGATGCCCGTCTTAACGCGAAGAAGGATGTTCCTCCAGCTTGCGAACGAGCTTGCGAACCGATTGGTCAGGCACTGCTGGCCAGCGTCAGTGTTTTCCTCATGCAGCGGCGTAGCAGCTGGAGCGGCGTATCGACGTGGTGAGAATCCGAACGCCAGCAGAACCAGAGTAGCCGCAGGAACCCAAAATGGAGTGAAATCCCTGTTGTGAAGGGAGCGGTTCTCCGGCTGGCCGGTGGCAGTCGTTGTCATCACCCTGCTTTGTCGTGCTCTTCGTTCGCCTGCGGTGTGCGCGCGGTGTTTTCTCTTGAGGCTCCTTTGTTGGCCGTGTCTAGCTCTGCCGCTGCCGCGGGCACGGCCGGCCTTGCTGGCTCCTTTCCTTCTTCTTTTGTCTTAGCGGCAACCTCTTTCTCGCCGGACGGAGTGGGTTGTTCACTACCATCTCCGGACTGGCGATGTCGGCCGGGTTGCGGACTGCGTGGGTCTTCTGTCGCACCGCCTGGTTTATCGCGTATCAGGTGATCTTCCACTTCCGAGGGCGGCAAAGCCGCACCGATTGCCGCGCCGACTGCCAGGCCGATGCCCGCCAGGACAAGCGGCTCATTGCGGCAGAAATTCAGCAGGCTCTGAGTGGTCGATGCGAGGCCATGGCCGAGGCTTCGTGCCGAACCGCCGATCGCCATCGCTGTTCGGCTGGTGCTGTCGGCCACCGCGTCATAAGTCGAGGATGCCGTCCTTGAGATAGATGCTGCCGCCGATTGAGCATTCTCCCCAGCGGCTGCGCCCAGGCGCCCAGCTGCATCCCTAATTTGGGAACCGGCCGCCGCACCAGCTTCCGTGACTGAGTCGGCGACGGCCCCAATCTTGTCACTCATCCGGTCCAGGTCGCTGCCTTCGGGCTTGGGGCGTGTGCCAATGTCGGCGGCTCTGCCGTTTGCCGGGCCAGCGCACATCAGCCAAGCGATTCCGGCTCCGATTAAGGTGACGGGCAGCGGATTTCTTGCCATCTGATGGCGCAGGCCACGATAGAATTCACCGGCATCGCCTCGACCGGCGTAGTCGCTGAACTGATCCAGAATTTGGCCAGGCGTGACGCTGGCCCTCAGTTCGTCAAGTGTGTCCACGAGCTGCGAGCGTGTCCGCTCCGTCTCGCGCTCAAGCTGCTCTGTGTAAGTCATGGCGATGCCTCGCTTGTTCTTTTGCAACGGATGCGTCCCGCTGAAGCTGGTGAATGGTCTTGTCGGGCATCATCGTTTTGATTTTGAGCCGGTTCATGCCCACGAGAAGGAAGATAAGACCCAACACCAAAGCTATGCCGCCCACGATCAGGGCCGATGCGGCGGCTGTGATTCCAAGTGCCGGCGCCAAAGCGGCGACGCCGGCCTGAAACAGTATGACCAGCGCCGGAATGAGCAGCACAGCGCCGCCAATCACAAGGCTCAATCCGGCCGTAGCACGGCCTATGTTCTCCGAAATCTCGCTGCGGGCAAGTTGTCCTTCTTTTCGCAGCAGGGTCGTGAACTGCAACACGACATCCGAGAATATGTCCGGAATGGACCGGCTATGTCCGAGAGTTGTCATTTTCTTCTCCTGTCAGGGGTGCGTTCCGCCGTGCTTCTGAGGGCCGGGAGACCTCTTCAGAACCCGCGCGAGAGTGATCCCTGCCAGAATGGCTCCGCCGAAGAACGCCGCAGGCTGAGTGTGTGCGAAATCGCCAAGGTCTTTAACCAGATCCTCGACTCTGCGCTTACGCAGTGCAGCGGCTGTGCCTTCCAGACGTGACGCGGCGTCGTGAACGTAGTCAGCACTTCGTGGAAATTGCTTCTCCAGCTCATGGGCAGCGCTATGGATCGCGTCAGCCATCTCGTCGATCCGCTCGGCGCCAGCTTCCTTCTGTTGCTCCGCCGCTTGGCGTGCATGCTCTTTCATCTCATTGGCCTGGACCATGTTAGTCTTCCTCAGTTCGGTCGTCGCCCTAGGGGACGACCGGTTTATTACGTTGAGCTTAACTACGATCGGGAAATTGAGTTCCGGCCGACTGGAAAAAGTCATTGGCCGTTGCCGGACAGCAGTTCACTCAGGGGACTCGGCGGCTCTGCAGTCGCACTTGAGAGGCGCTGCTAACCACTGGTCGAGGGAACCGCGTCTCGAACAATGGAGCGTCCGAAAGCAAGTTGACCGGCCCTCTCACGCGCTGCGCCTCCTGAACCACGGCTGAACGCCGCCTTCAGCATCGGTTCGAATTGCATCTCCTAAAACGAAGCCGTTCAAACTCGCGGTCCCGTCCGCCAAAGGAGACGCTCTCATGATCCGCAATTCTTTCACCGCAACCGCGCTCGCCGCTCTTATCGGCATTGCCGTCGCTGCCCCGGCCATGGCCAACGACGTGAGCATCGAGCAATACGGCTGGTCCAATTCGGCTGGTGGCGCCCAGAACGGCTTCAAGAACCGTATCCGGGTTTACCAGGACGGCCGCTTCAATAAGGTAATCGGCCAGCAGCGCGGCCGCCATAACCTTTCGGCCATTGGCCAGCAGGGGATCGGCAATTACGGCGCCACCTATCAAAATGGCAACCGCAACGTCGCCGGCGTCGCTCAGTTCGGCTCCAATCACACCACCATCCTGACCCAGGACGGCAACGGCAACATCGCTGCCGGCGTGCAGGTTGGCCACGGCTGCGATGCCAATGTCAGCCAGGGTGGCAGCGGCAATGTCGCGGCTTTCGTTCAGGCCTGCCCATAAGCAGCACCGGCTGGGCGGCCGCGGAAACAGTCCGCGGCTGCGCCAACCAACGCCAAGGAGACGAACCATGCCAAGCATCGTCAAACTTCCCCGTAGCGTCACGACCGCATTCGCCCTGCTTCTGATCCCGGCCGGCGCGCTGGCGGCCATGGCCACCGCCGGCCAGTCGCTTGGGCCGGTGCGCTGCGAGATCCGCGCTACGCCGGAAGGCGGCATGGTCTCGCTGGAGGCGCTCGCCCATGCCGACAAAAGCGTCAGCGGCACCTATTCCTTCCATGTTGAAAGTGCCGCTCGCACCGGCAGCACCAACATCGAGCAGGATGGCGCCTTCAGCACAGCGCCCGGCAAGCCAGCTACGCTCGGCGCTGTCACGCTCGACGCGAAAGGCGGCGTCTATGACGCCAGGCTCGAGCTCACGATCGATGGCAAGAGCATCAGCTGTGCCGAGCGGCTCGGCGGCGCGACCTGATCGGATCGCCAGTTTACGAAAAGGGCGTCGGCAATCGGCGCCCTTTTCCTATGTACGTCAGGCCGGGAGTGAATGAACGACAGCTGAACGAAGGATTCCGGCAGGGTTCAGCCACCAGATGAGAAGGTTGGCCACAGGCTGGGGCAGCCGGAAAATGGAGACCAAGATGACCCGCAATACATTGAAAACTCTTGCCGCCGTTCTCGTTGCCGGCAGCATCGGCCAGGCGGCGCTGTCCGCACCGGCTTACGCGGGCGGCTGGGTTTCGGTGACATTTGCCCCCGGCAACGTTCGCGACGCTGGCGCCCTGGCGACTGGACTGCGCTTCTATTCGCTGTATCGCGGCCTGCATGGTGCAAGCATCCGTCAGTCAGGACACGGAAACGCAGCTGGCATCGGCCAGAATGGTCGCGGCAATCTGGGCATGATCCAGCAGGAGGGTAATGGCCATTCCGCCACCCTGCAGCAGAATGGCAATGACAACGCTTACGGCATTTTCCAGTTCGGAAGGACTACCGACGCCAACGTCGCACAGAACGGCAATGCCGGTGGCGGTGCCACCTTCAGCTACGGTTGGTAACTGCCGGCGATGAGCCATGAAATTTAGGGTCGCCGCTGGGAACGAAGCATAAAGCGAGCAAATTTAGAAATGTAATGGCCGATCGCGTAGAACCATATAAAAGAATAAGAGTCAGGGCAGCCGAAATGCGTCAAACGTAAAAGATCTTCTAAAGCGCAAAGGCTGATCAGGACCGGTATAGTGCGAAACACAATCCCGACAATCGCAGCTTCATTTGCATTCCTGCCGCAATCATGCGGCCCCGCGCTTCCGCCTATTTCCAGACAGAGCCCTAGGCGAAACCGCCTGTTGTGGTCGGGCCGAATTTCAAACTGATCCACTACCCAGCCTTGCGCTCCAAAGACTACACGGCTATATATCTGGATATAGCACGGAGGCACGCGATGAGCAACAGTGCGCAGAAAAGAGCGATCGACAATTATCGGTCCCGCCTGACCGCGCGTGGCATCGCGCGGTTTGAAATCCAGGCGCTCGACGCCGACCGCGATCTACTCAGGAGCCTTGCCCGGAAGTTGACGGAGGAGGGGCCGGAAGCTGGCCGGCTTCGCCGGACCATACAGCAGGCCGTTGCGGGTGAACCTCGGAAAACGGGCGGTATTCTCGCCGCATTGCGTCGCTCGCCTCTGGTCGGTGCCGATCTCGACCTCAGCCGGCCGCGAGAAGAGGGGCGTAAGGTCGACCTGTGACGCGCTACCTCCTCGATACCAATATCATCAGCAATGCCATAAAGCAGGAGCCTTCAGAATCGCTGCTGGCCTGGATGGGAACGCAGAACGACGATGACCTCTTCATCGCTTCGCTAACCGTTGCGGAAATCCGCCGCGGTATTCTGGAGAAGCCGCGCGGTAAGAAACGTGACGCACTGGACAAGTGGTTCTCTGGGTCGGAAGGGCCGCAGGCTCTGTTTGCCGGGCGCATCCTATCGTTCGACGACAAATCGGGGCTGATTTGGGCGCAACTGATGGCAGAAGGGAAAGCGGCCGGCCGGCCGCGTAGCGCGCTCGACATGATCGTCGCCGCCGTCGCCAGTGCGAATGACTGCGTGGTGGTGACGGATAACGAAAAGGACTTCGCCGGACTTCAGATCGTCAACCCGATACGCGGAACGGTCTGATGCAGCGGCGGATCAAGGAATGCATGATGTCTTCGCTGATGCCGTCGGCGAAGTAGCCCTGCTCGGTGTCGCCATTTTGGCGAACGGCAGGACGGCGATCGAATGCTTTGCCGGCGTTGACCCTGCCGGCCGGCTCGTCGAGGGTTCCGACATAGCGATCGCCTTGGTCCCGGCGCTGCCGACTTGCAGCGAATAGACCACGATCGGCTCGGCGAAATTATTGAGTTGTGTGCTGTGGAGATCGCGGACCGAGAGGTCGAGCGTTGCCTTGACCTGCCGATAGGCATCCTCGGAAAGGCAGATGGCGCCGGGCGCCGCCACGCCCGCAGCACACGGCATCCAGACTGCGGAACCAACCAGCGCCCCATCGCCGGCCACTTGATCGCCCGGCCGTTGTACACGGCGATGATCGAGCTCTCGCTCGGCCGCCGCCTCTGGATATGGACCATTGCAAGGTCGCCACCGTGCCTGGCGCCGGCCCGATTCCCTCGCGAATGGCTTTCTCGGAGGGGCGCAAATACCATCACCACAGCCGGTTGTCGGAGGAATGGTTTCGGGGACCATCATTGCCGGATATGACGCAAGAGCCCGAAACCACTCGAAATTGCGATGCAACTCAGGCCGCCATTGTCAGCATTTCTATCCCGTGCTGCTGCATTGCCGCGCCGATCCGCGCGAAGTCGGGCTGCGTCTGCGGCTCGGCCGTGCCGATGTCGCGGAAGAAGACGACCATAGAAGTTTCTATGAGCACGAGCATCCGCACCGGGTGGCTGCTGTCGTTTGAGTAATTATGCGGCTCTCTGGGACCGATACGCACCGAGGTTCCGGGGCTCGCGACCGTCACCTCGGGCGGGCCGCCCTCGGCAAAGTGGCGGACCGTGAGGTCGCCCTCGATTACATAAAATTGTTCGGGCGACGCGTGGCTGTGCGGCGGGGTGCCGGAGCCCGGCGGGACCTCGACCTCAATGAGTTCGAGGTTCGAGCCCACAAGGCCTCCCAGGAAGCGGATGCGATCGGCGACGACCCAGAGGGTCTGGCCGTCGTAGGGGTTGGTGACGTCAATTTTCATTACCTGTCTCTTTCATTTGCGATGTAACGTCCGCTGGAGAGTGGCCCGAGGTGACTGCGGACAGTATCACCTCAATTGCCCAGGATGCAGTCTCGCCAGCCTCGGTTCCGGTGAGACCGCCGTAGTCTTTCAGGACCTCCCAGGCAGAGGCCGAGAAGAGAAGATGGACTAGCGACCTGATCTTCTCGGCCTCGGCGGGCGGAAGGGAGGCGATGGCGGGAGCGAGTGCGTGAGCGAAATTGGCACGCCGCTTCGCCACCGTGCCTGTACGCATCTCGCGGCCGGTCCGGGAGTGTAGCGAGGAGCGGATCGCCGCTTCGTGTGTGTCGAACTTTGGGAACGCTTGTCGTGGGCCATCGACGAGGTCTTTTAGACTCTCAGGTGTCGCGGAGACACCTATCCGGGCATTCAGCCAAGGCCAGAAGGTGGCCAACAGGTCGTCCTTAGTCGCGAAGTGGCGAAACACGGTCCGCCGCTGTACTCCGGCCCTCAACGCGATGGCTTCCGTGCTGATCTCGTCCGCGGCGCTCGCCGAATCCATCAGTTCAAACAGTGCGATAAGGATCGCCTCGCGTGTCTCACGCGCTTTTTCCTCGCGCACGGGGCTGTTGTAGGCACGGACACTAGACATGCGGCTCGTTCCAAATTTCACGACACTGCCTGTGTCATTAAATTTGACCCCTGTCAATTGATGGCACCATATGTGTCCTTAAATATCGCAGGAGTCCGTGAGTGGCTGGATTCCCAACGCCGAATGCGTTTGAGTCCCCGCCAAGCCAGTGCAACACAAAGCCGCCGCGCGCCATCACGCCGACTGACGTGAAGGCGGCCACCGCTCGATTATTGGGTTGGGACCTTTGCCCTTCGTGGCGTAGTTTCATCCCGAGCTGGTCGCGCCTGCCGGCGATGCGGTTAAGATCATCATCAGTGGAGCTTGCCCCATTGTTCCTTCACCTTGCCTTTGACCTGCTTCCAATTTCCTTCGACGCGGTTCCAGTCCATGGTGGCGAACTCCTTCGTTTCTCTCGTGGAAAAACGGTCGTATGGCCGTGGGGTTCAGCTACAACGCCGAAGAAGCGACGACCTCGATTGGAAGTCGATTTTCAATCAGTCTCGATGGAACATTAACAGTCCCTAAGGGTTGTGCGTGCGGCAGGTGCCCTCCATCGCCTGCTGAAGATCGGTGTTCTCTGATCGGCCCGCGCTCTCACAGAGGGCGCGGGCTTCAATTGCACAGGCGATGGTCGGAACCTACGTTGTCAGACCACCAAGGATAAGGCGCTGGCCATGGCAAAGGAGAACGGTGCCAAGGTGCGGGTCGAGGAGGTGAAGAAGCGGTAAGGCCCGTCTGGCGAGGCAACGGGAGTTCGCTAATAGTTACATTGACGGTATCGAGCAATATCTCGTGCTTGGACATTCCTGGGGAGCTCGGGCAGCCCTCGTGCCGCCCCGCAGGCATGCTCCACCCTGGCCGTGGTGCTGCTCTCCGGCTATCCGGCTCCGCGGCTCGATCTTGCGCTAGCCGCACTCCCGGCCCTACCGGTAATCGGCACCGCTCTCCGTCACACCTGCTGCCGCTGCTTGTGAGGCTGGCCTGGCCTTGGGCGAAATGTTGGCCGCAGGCCTGTTGTCGAAGGCTAGCTAGAAGAATATCGCCGAGCCGACCGGCATCGTGGCCGGATCTGGGGACCGGCTGTTCGACCCGGAAGCGGATGCACCACGCCTGCATGGAGAGATCAGTGGGTTTCTCCTTGAGATCGTTTCGGGCTTCGGCCACAGGGTTCGTAAGGGCGCCGCGGGCGGTGTTCGCGATGGTGGCAAGTTGCAGGGCTGGTCGCCACAGCTCGAGACCGCCTGACCAGTCGAGGGGGGAGACGAGCGCCGCTTTCACAAAAATGGCATTCAAAAAACATGAGTGATCAACGTCCCGCCGACATGCAGTCCGTCCTTCGCCAGAACATACAGACTCTGGTCGACCACAGACGACAACAGGAGGAGAACCAAGGCGTTCAGGTGCGAGTTGCTGGCGCCGTTTCGCGCTTCGCGGGAAGCATGCCTTTTGTCTATTTGCATCTCGCAATTCTTGTAGCCTGGATTCTCGCGAACCTTGGCGCGATACCATCCATCCCAGCTTGGGACCCCACTTTTGTGATCCTGGCCATGGTCGCCTCCGTCGAGGCAATCTTCTTGTCCACTTTCGTGCTGATCAATCAGAACAGAATGGCTGAACACAGCGAGCACCGAGCGGAACTGGACTTGCAGATCAGCCTTCTCAACGAGCATGAAACCACGCGACTGATCGAGATGATGGCTGCTTTGACGGCGCGTCTGAACGTCTCGACCCCCGCCGACAACGAGCTGCCGCAACTGGCAGAGAATATCGATCCCCAACATGTGATGAACCAAATTCAGCAAGCTTCTGGAGATCAGGGCGAAGGTTGAGCAAAACGAGGTCGCCGCCGGGAAGTGATCCAGCCAGAGCATAGATGCGACGCCCATTGGCTACAGTTCCGGACGACTGGGCTTCAGGCCCACCATCCTCTCTCCTTTGTACCATTCACCTACGATTTCGCGCAACCAAGTCAGTTTGCAGCATTAATAAGAAAAGCACCGCAGAAAGCCCATGTTGCACCACGGCATACCTCGGGAATTTGAGATCGGTGACGAGGTCGCGCTGACCAGTACGGTGATCACGATTCTCCCCAGCGGACGCGCTAGAGTAAGCATTTCTCACGGTTCTGTGGCCGATCCTCAATGGCCTGCTACGCTACTCAGGCTTTGATGTGCTGCCACCCTTTGTCGCCTACATGCCGGGCCGCGTCGGCGACGATGGCCGCAAGGCCCACTTGGAGGCCTACCGAAAGAGGCTCGAAGAAATCAACGACACGCCGCGATTATTCTTCCACGCCGCCGATGACTACGGCAAGGACGAACGGCTGAAGCCTAGTGTGCTCGCACTCTCAGGCGTGCAGCGCAACGTTGATGCCGCCCGCCCGCTGGAAGGCCTTGTTTGTCGTCGACAGCTATAGATCACCAGTAAGACCGCATCGATGATCGAACGTCCGGTAAATGGGTCCCTCACCTTTATCCAGCCGCGGAGCATCGCGGGGGCTGCTTCGCGCTGCCGGTGAGGTCGACAAAACGAAGAGCCAGAGGAGATTTGAAGCCCGCGAGAGCGGAAACAGCAAACCTCATCAAGGATCGTCGTCTTGGTCGGCCTGACGATACCGGAAGTGATTGCGGGTGATCGTTAAAGTAGCGACCCTTGGCGAAAGCGGCTCGAAATGCAGCAAAGGCGGGCGGCACGTCCTCGAACTCGTAGCGTTTGCCGCTGGCCACAAACCATACAGACAGGATTCTGCTGTTCGGATCATGTTCCGTTTTGCATATCGAGGTAGAAGGCATGAGCAGACTTTACACAATCCGCCCGCGTCACTAGTGGATGACGCGGGCCAATCAGACTCGCGGCTCAGCGGCTGATCAACAACCTTCCGTCGTCTTTTTCATCTGCCCTGGAGCAGCGGTCTTGGCGGCGGTATCCTGTTGCCCCGGAGCGGCCTGCTTTGCGCTGCCGGTCTGTTGACCGGGGGCGCAGGGCCTCGCCGAGTTCGGATTGGTCCCGCCGGTGATGGTCGAGTCAGTTCTCTGTTGGTCATTGGTGCTCGGCATCGTTGTGGTGGTAGTCGTCGTGGACGATCCACTGGTGCTCGACTGAGCAAAGGCAAGGCCGGTTGACAAAGCCACCATGGCTAATGCGAAAAGAAGCCGTTTCATCTCATGGTCTCCTGTCCGAAAAAACTGCCCTTCAATTATCAAACAGCGAAATGAGAGCACGGTTCCTCCGGTGGAAAACAATCTGTCTAGCTAAATACGTTGCGAAAGCCTCTTCGGTAGGTGGACGCCGACGATCCTCGCCCGCAACTTCGGGGTCATGCAGCGCGTCTCGCAGGCCGAGAAGCAAGCAGCGCACCGGCCTCGAACCTGAACTATCCAGCTGTCTCGCTAGCGCCCCAACCTGCAAGTTCGAGACCGGACCTTACTCGTTCCCGATCCTCGACACGCTCGAAGCGAAGATCCGCGACGATCGCCTGCACGGTCAAGCCAGGCTCCAGCTGCCGTCCTTCCACTGCGCACCGCTGGGCCCTGTCGACGTCCCCCTCCAGGGCATAGCACGCGGCAAGCCGAGCCCAATACCATCCGCTCTTGCGCGGCAGGCACGAAAACGCGGCCACCGCTTCCGGATAGCGACCAAGGACAAACAGCGCCTCGCCCCTGTCGAAATAATACCATGCCGGGTGCATCGGATTGAGATGAATGGCCTGATCGAGCAGCGCCAGGCCGGTCTCGCCATGGCCCCGAATGGCTTCGAAAAAGCCGGTCTGGGCCAAGGTGTCAGCATCGTAGGGATTGAGCTCAAGCGCGCGGGCGAAATGCTGTGCTGCGGCGTCGAAGTCCGACTGATAGAGCAGGATCAGTGCGAGGATGCGATGGCATCGAGCCTCATCGGGACTGAGGGCCGTGGCATGGAGAGCCCGGTCGCGCGCTTGGTCCAGCACCGATCGGGATGCGGAGCTGTAACCTCCTATGATCGTATCGGCCAGAGCGAGGTAGGCGTGGGCGAGCCCCGAATCCGGATCGCTTTCGAGCGCCTTCAGCAGATGGTCGCGGGCCTCGTGGTTGACCCGCTCGCCATAACTGCGCAGCAGCGCAATGCCGCGCAAGATGTGAACATAAGCCGTGATGTTGGCAGCAGGTGCGGGGGAAATGCGCCGCATAGCCGCGCTCTCGATGTTGGCGACGAGGGCGCTGGCAATCCGTTGCGCCACCGTTCTTTGGAAAGCGAAAATCTCGCTGACCTCAAATGAAAAAGCGTGCGCCCACACCCTCCGGCCGGAGGCCGTCTCGGACAGCACCACGCGCGCACTGTAACCACCGGGATTGCTTTCGACGGTGCCCTCCGCGACATAGTCGGCGCCGAGACGCTCGGCGGTCGCCCAGATGTCCTGAACAGAGTGTTCGGCGAGTGCGAAAGCCGAATGGCGCGCCAGCACCGCAATTGTCTTGAAGTAGGACAGTGCATTGGTGATCTCCTCGACCGCCCCGTCAAAGAGTGGCTTTGCCGTCGCATCGTCAACGTTGATTTGAAACGGCAGGATAGCCACCATCGGTTCGGGCGTTCGTCCGGTTACGACGGCGGCAGTGGCCGGCGCCAGCGAAACGTGCGCGAAGTCGTCGGCAGGCTGAAATATGTAGCCGCGTCGAGGAACGGTGCGGACCAAGGACTGCATCTCGTCGCCTATGCACTTGCGCACGTCACGGATGCACTGGGTGAGAGAATCCTCGGTCACGATGGTATGGGGCCAGACCGCTTGGAACAGTTCGTCCTTGCTCAGCACACGGGCGGGGTTGCGCACCAGGAAGGTAAGCAAGTCGAAAGTCTTTGGCCTGACCGGCACGATCTCGCCGTCGCGCCGCAACGTGCCGCGCTCGAGATCGAGAACCGCGCTGCCGATCTGTTGTGCCAAGCCTTTGCACCATCGCCGCGCCTAAATGCGCCACGACCATCGGAGCGGCAGAAGTCGCTAAAGGTCAAGTCCGAAAGACGCCGGAAAAGCGTTTCCAAAGCCCACGCCTTCCTTTGCCAGCGACTATGATTATGTCATGGGGCATCAGTCCATCGAGATAGTGCAGCATCTGCACCGTTTCGCCGCCACAAAGATCAATGTTGCCCGTCGACAGGATACGGTGCACCGCCTCCCTTGCGATTTCCGAGGGGGGAAATGGTCCATCAACCTTCGCATGCATGATCAATCTCCGACGTTGAGGGTGGCAAGGTCGCGCTCGATTGCAGCGATGCCAGGTAGGTTGCGACCTTGCCCTGCAGCCGCCATAAGGTTGCGTCGCGGATGTTGCGCGCTTCGAGCTGAAGGACGGTGTTGCGAAGATAGTCGGCGCAACTCCCGACATGGCCGGCGGCGAGCGACAGGATCTCTACGGTGGTTTGCTCGGGCAGCGCTGGCGCATAGCCGGGGCCACTGCGATCAGCGACGAAGGCGATGGCCCGCAAATTGCCGCCTGCGGTTCGAACCGAGACCCATCGCGGAATGTTGGTCGGCGGGTTTGCCGACATCTCCCGACGCAGCAATCGGTCGATGGCCGCGTCGATGTCATGGTCGGATAGGCGGTAGATGACGCCGCGGCAGCTGCCACCACGGTCGAGCGCAAGCATCAGACCCGGCCGCTCGCGCGTGCCGCGCCAGCGGGTTAGCCACAGCGAAAACCGCCGGTGCCAGCCGTCGACGGTCGCCGGCCGTTCCTCCAGGGTGTCGAAGCAGGGGTTCCACAGAAGCGAGCCATAGGCGAACACCCACACGTCGCGCGGGCGGCCCGCAAGCAGCCGCCGGCGGATGTCAAGGTAGTCGTGATCCTCCAGGCTGCGCTGCCCCGGCGCCGGGCCGGCGTCGTCGATTTTGCGATCGATCTTGGCGACGAGGTCTTCGTTAAGGGCGATTTTCATGACCATTCTCAGGTTGGTGTCCCGCAAGCATCGCAGCGGCAGGGCCCCGCGTCCTGAACGGGCGCTGATATTGTGCTGAAATCGAATGTGGATGGCGCCCGCAACGATGATGTTGCGCCTATTTTGGAAAGCGTTGCTTGAGCTCGACTCGGGTGCCGTGAATCGGGCTTGTGTCGACGTTGCGATCCGCATGTGCCGGTTGGGCCGGCAGTTTCAGGATCAGCGGCATCTCGAAGGTAGCGGGAAGCGGCAAGACGATTTCCTTGCCTTCGCTATCGGGGTCGCGCATGCCAGCCGATCGATGATGAAGATTGACGGCCAGCGATGATGATGGCTCCGTCTCGCCAGGCGCGACTGTGACTGAAAGCATGCGGATTATGTCATCTTCGTAAAGCACCTGGTGGTTGTCCGCCGCGGTCCAATTCCGCCGTCCTGTGGCGGGGCGGAGCCTGCATAGGCGATTGTACGGAAGCTTGTTTGGGGTGTTCGATCAAGCCCGCCGCTAAATCACCCTGTGCATTTGAGAATGCTGCAACGCGCAATGTGAATGCAACATCCCCAGCCAGTCCAAATTTATTCATAGGGGATTGAGGCGGGCCAATCCGAGTGTCGCACGCACTTGAAATCTCGAACGTCACTATCATGTTTGATGCGACAGATGACACAGGAGGTGCATATGGCGACTACGGCGGATAAGGTCGTTACTGAAGCGAGAGGCGGTGGTCTCCAAAGGGTGGAGGCATTGCTCGGCGGGTCTCTTATATTGTCGCGTCGATTGACCAGTGCCCTTGACGCGCATGATCTGCTGCTACTCGGTCTGCCGGGCTCGGCGCTAAACCACCTCGTCGGACAACTGGTCTTCATCAACAAGAAAACATCGCTCGAAAAGGCGGTTGGCATGAGCCTGCGAACCTGGCAGCGACGCAAAGACGCTCCATCCAAGCCTCTTAGCCAGGAGCAGAGCGGACGGACTTGGAAATTCGCAGAGATCCTGGCGAAGGCGACGGATGTCCTCGGCACGCAGGCGGAAGCCGAACAATGGTTGGAGCGTCCGGCGATCGGTCTCGACCAGCGCCGTCCGATCGATCTGCTGGGCACTCCCGCCGGCGTGGAACTGGTCGAAGATTATCTCGAGCGGCTTGAATACGGCGTCTATGCATGACGGCTCTGCCGATAGCGCTCGGAGGAACGGAACTCATTGCGTGGCGACTCGACCAGGCCGTCTATGCCGCGACACGGAATAGTGGCGAAGGTGCGTTTCAGGAAGCTTTTGCCCTCGACACAAGGCTGCATCCCCCGGTCAGCAAATAACATCGGGGTGGGCGCGACCTTGGTATCCATACGGCCAAGGCCGCGGTGGCTATGACTTTGGGCGGCGGCCTTCTGCGGTAGGTTTCGGCGGTGCGTTGCCTGATGCCCTGCGCTCTTCGATGACATACCGAAGGTTCTCGATGCCGTCTTCGGTAAAGACCACGATGGCTTCGCTTAATTCCGATCCGGGATAGTCGTCGTAGGCGCTCAGACAACCGTCTTCAGAGAACATGCCGATCGAGCAATCGCGCAAGAACTCTTCGTCCTCATCGAGCATCGAGGCGACATATTTGAGGGTGTAGAGTGCAGAGTTGCGATATCCCAACGGACGGCCTCTTCTGTCTGGTCTTTGAGCGGGGCGAGGTGAAGCCGGGATCAAGCAGCTTTGGCTGCCGCGATCGTCAAAGGGCTCCAATTCCACGGAAGCAGGTCCTCGAGCCGCGCGATCGGCGTGTCGGCGATGCGAGCGAGGACATCGGCAAGCCAGGCCTGCGGATCGACGTCATTGAGCTTGGCGCTTGTGATTAGCGTCGCCATGAAGGCGGCCCGATCAGCGCCGCGATCGGAGCCGGCGAAGAGCCATGACTTCCTGCCGAGGGCAAAACTCCGCAGGGCGCGTTCGGCAGCGTTGTTGGTCAGGCAGATCCGCCCGTCACCGAGGAAGGAGGTGAACCCGCCCCAGCGCTTCAGCATATAGTCGATCGGCTCGGTGACGGGAGAACTGCGGGATAATTTGGCCCGCTCGGCTCGCATCCATTTCTCAAGCTCGGTGACGAGAGGACGGCTCTCCTGCTGGCGTCGTTGCAGACGTTCGTCGGCGCCAAGACCATTGATCTCGCGCTCGACGTCGAACAGCGCGTCGATGCGTTTGACCGTCTCGAGCGCGATCGGCGAGATCGGCGTGGCGTTCTTTCCACGTTTGGTGTTGGTCGCAATGTCGGCGAGCACGAAGAACTTGCGGCGCGCATGAGCCTTATCTTGTGCAACAGATAAGGCCCATTATCCAGGGCGAAGTTTTATCTGGAGTTCTGCCGCTCAGAAGCTGGGTTCTGGCGAAAAAGCCGGCGGGGTTTGTCGACATA
>NZ_JAMYMV010000089.1:0-21166 GCF_040318715.1 Mesorhizobium sp. M1050
CCAGATCCGGCCGAAGGTGCCGAAATTGGCGACAATCATGGACGACGCCGAGCCCGACGTGCTGGCCTACATGACCTTCCCGAAGGAACATCGCGCCAAGCTCCACTCGACGAATCCGATCGAGCGTCTCAACGGCGAGATCAAGCGGCGCACCGAGGTCGTCGGAATCTTCCCGAACGACGATGCGATCGTGCGCCTCGTCGGCGCCCTGCTGCTCGAACAGAACGATGAATGGGCCGTCCAGCGCGCAAGATACATGACACTGGAAACGATGTCGCAGATGAGCGATGATCCTCTGATCAGCTTGCCAGCCGTGGCGCGCTGATCAGCCCGGCCAATGCCGGAGAGCACGGCGACCAAAGCCGTCAGCTACACCACTCCCAGGGACACGATCTTTTATGATCGTTTTCAGGCATACTCGATCCGTCCAGCTCAGGCGGTTCGAGACGGCATCGGGGTGGGTGTGCCAGTCCCCGAGATACGTGTCCAACCTCCCGGAACGCTCATAGTGCTTCGCAATCTCCGCCTGTTGCCAGCTTTGATCAGGGAGAAAGCTGCTTCGCTCGTGAGATGCTCGGGGCCCGGCCGGGATCATTGCTGTTACGACGGCAACGTTGCTTTCGGCCCAGTATCCCATGAAGGTCCCACCCGTTTCCCGATCATACCAGAGGTCGGCATCGATCTGCATGGCCTGCATTATCGCCCGAGGCACCCACACTATGGGTTGCATCCGCATTCTTTCATGGGAGGCAACCCATCCACCCGCCAAGACGGCGGCACCCGCTTGATGCCGTCATGCAATGTGAGTGTGTGAACCAAGGATTCCTTGAAATCGGCTGGCTGCGAGAGAATGTCCACGGTCAACCGGACAGCTTCCAGCGATAATTCATGAAGATCGAATGAAGCCCCAGTGAAGGTCAACTCGGCGCATCCAGCCGGCTGATTTAGCGCGGAGATTTCTCCTGACCCAGGAGCTTTCTCGATCAAACCTTTCGCATAGGCGAATTCGCGGCAGGTTGGACAGCCGGATTTCGGCTGATAGGCAGCAACGACGCCCCCCTTCAATGAGAGCGTCCCGAAAAGAGAGATCATCGGTTTGCCGGCGGACTTGCAGTGATCGGCCAGCAAACGTGAGATTCCGGAAGAGGCCGTTGCATCGATGACGATGTCCGCCTTCCCAAAAATCGGCGGTAGAACTGAATGGTCTCTTCCGTTCCCGTCGGCCGCCGCGGCTATGCCTACGGTGTGATGGATCGCCTCGACCTCGACGCTTGGGTATTCGGATTCCACGTGGTGCTTGACGGCGGTCGTCTTTCGCATTCCCCAGGCCGTCGCACCAAGCGGCCATCGGATCGAGTTTCCTGGTTCGACGATGTCATGGTCGATGACGGTGAGATGGGAACAGCCGTTGCGGGCAAGCTCGATCGCAACTGGGGCACCAATAGCTCCCATCCCGAAGATGGCAATCACCTTATCCTTCAAGATGCCGACCGATGGAACTCGGGCGCCGATGTCTGTGGCCCCGGCGCGGAGCGTGGGAACTATGATCATGGACGGGCTGGTCCCTCTCTGTCCTTGCTTCACAGCCCGGAACGACTTTGCTGGTCCGTAACGCAGTGGAAATAGCCAGGTGTCGCCGTCAACGCGGTGGCTGAGTTCCGTCGACTGGACCGTGACGGACATCGAAATAGCGGGCGAGCCACTATTGATCACGTGGCCTCCAAAGGTAAGCTGGCCCTGCGCTTTCCGCCAACCCTCGGGCGATGGCGGCGCGAAACGACCTACGCGCCTCCACGGAAATATGCCCGTGACCTTCTTCAATTGAAGTCCGGGAGGAAGCGGAAATTTCCGGGCAGCTAGAACGGACCCGTCCTTCGCCTTGATTTCCTCGACCACACCCTGGAATCTAATTTTGTCGTCCATCTTTTGAAGGGAGTAAGACGCCCGCAAGGTGCCCCCTGTTTCAGCTCCTACATTCCAGGCAGTGTCGATCAACATATAGCTGCCGTCGACATAGCCATCGAATGCCGGGGCGAAGCCGTTCCACCAGAATTCCATCGGTTCGCCCTGTGGATCCTCCATGCCCGTACCATTCAGAGCGTTGGCGAGTTGCTTCTCCAGAAGTTTCGCCAACGTCCACTTGATGGACCACAGTCCTGTGTCACGGCCCAACAGGCAAAGGTTGCCGTCGGTCGGTGAGCAATGCTTGTGCGGAAAAGTTTTCGGGTTTCCTCGAAGGGCTACTTGCGGGCGCACGAAGGGATAGCTGTCGGGGAAAACTGCGCGAAGCTGGTAGACGTCCCCGGATGCCAGCGGCCATTCGAACTCGATGCTGAGCACCCCCTGTTTCAGTTGGTCTTCGTCGATTCGCAGCGAGTCTCGGGCGAAGAATGCCAGGTCACGGAGTTCGAAATCCAATCGTCCAACGCAGGTATGCTCCCAGTGGGGGAGCATACCTGTTTGCAGATCGCCATAGCCTATCCAGGTCATCCTACAGGACGGTCCGGCGGCTGAGGTGGGTCCTTGGGGCCAGGCGGAACGCCGGGCGGACGACCCGGAACGCCATCTGGTGGGCCGGGGACCCAGTCGGGCGGGCCGGGCGGGGTGTGGCCTGGATTGCCGGGGATTGGCGGCCGTGCCATGTCCATTCTCCTTTGTGATTGGTCGAAGATACAGATTTTCACATTGAGGCGTTCTCAGCTAAGCTGAGAACACGATTGCTTTATTTCCATTGAGCATAATCCGCCGCTCCACATGCAGCTTGACGGCCCGTGCAAGGACCCGGCTTTCGATGTCGCGACCCGTTGCGACGAAATCCTCCGCGTTCATCGCATGCGTTACACGCTCAGTCTCCTGATCTATGATGGGACCTTCGTCGAGGTCGGGCGTCACGTAATGCGCGGTTGCCCCGATGAGTTTCACTCCGCGCTCGTATGCCTGATGATAGGGCTTCGCGCCCTTGAAGGAGGGCAGGAAGGAATGATGGATGTTGATCATCTTGCCGAACAGGCGAGTTGACAAGTCGTCGGACAAGACTTGCATATATCGGGCCAGGATCACGAGGTCCGCACCCGTTTCGGCTACGAGACCCAGCAGCTTTTGCTCCTGCTCGGTCTTGTTGTCCTTGCATACAGGCCAGCAATGATAGGGGACCCGCTCCCGCCTAGCGATCTCACGGCTGTCTTCGTGGTTAGATACGATCGCGACCACGTCTGCGTTCAGCCAACCGACTTTGATCTGATAAAGCAGATGAAGCATCGCATGTTCGAATTTCGACACCATTATGATGATCTTCGGTCTACGACGAGCATCGACGGTGTGAACACACAAACCGAAGCGGTCGATTACCGGTTTAAGCGCACGCTCGATTGACGCCGTCGAAAGGGACTCGTCTCCTTCAACGGCCAGACGCATGAAGAAGCGATTGCTGGTGCGGTCCCAGAATTGGCTGCTCTCGGCAATGTTGCCACCGAGCACAGCCAGTTCGGTTGCAACGGCCGCGACGATGCCGGGACCGTCATCGCAGGTTAGAGTTAGGATCTGGAGTTGGGACATTGTACCCTGGGTCAAATTCGATCTTGAGAGCTCGGGCAGGATTACGAAAAAAACGTCGCCGACGAGGCGTAGTCGGCGACCTGGAACAGTGGCGCTTCGTCGTCCCTTGTCGATGGCGACAATGACCTGCGCGTCCTTCATACCGGAAGGTGCTGGATGGCACCGGAGATCCCGACGGCGGTGTAGAGATTGGGCGCGACGACCCTCTGGTGTGGTCTACTTGCCAGTCTTTGGGCGCGTAGGCGGCGTCGACCGCGCCGCGGGAAGCGCCGACGGCGGCACCGAGCCTGTCGGTGACGGGCGGGATGACTTCCTGGAATTCTCTCTGAGGAGCACAGCGCACGGCCACCGGAGATAACGATCTTGGGTGAGATCAACTCCGGACAGTCAGTTTCGAAGAGCTTGTTTTCGATGAAAATAGAGAGACCCGGGTCGGCTGCCGCCGAGATATTCTCGACGGCAGCCGCATTGCCTTGGGAGGCGCTTGGAAACGAAGTGGTGGGCACGGTGATCACCTTGTTGGTGTCGGTAGACTGCACGGTCTGGATGGCGTTGCCGGCATAGACCGGCGGCTTGAACGTGTCAGGCGAGACCACTTCGATGATCTCCGACGCCTGCACGGCATCGAGCAGGGCCGCCACGCGCGGCCCCACATTCTTGCCCGAGGGGGTCGCCAGCGCGATGACAGCGCATAGACGCCCGCAAGTGAAACGACGAGTGCCGCCGTCGGTTCGGCGAAACGCGGCAAGCTCGTCGGGAGCAGCATCAAACCGCGCCCTCAGCCTTCAGCGCGCGATAGGTCGCATCGACTGATTTCGCAGTCGCATCGACGATGATGTCGATCTCTTTTCGGGTAATGATCAGAGGTGGGGCAAAGCCGAGGATATCGCCATGCGGCATGGCGCGGCCTATGACACCATTTTCAAACAAAGCAGCGGCGGCGCGCACGCCGACCTGAAGTCCGGGTTCAAATGGCACCCGGCCCTTCGGATCCCGCATCAGCTCCACGGCGGATAAGATGCCGATGCCGCGAACCTCGCCGACAATAGGATGTCGCTCCAGTTCGGCTTTCATGCGGGCTTGCCAATAGGGTCCGACGTCCCGAACATGTTCCAGGATGTTTCTTTCCTTTAGCAATTTAATGTTGGCAAGCGCGGCCGCCGCGCAAAGCGTGTGACCAGAATATGTCCAGCCATGGCCGAGCGGCCCGTGCTTTTCCGTCCCTTCTTCCAAAACCGACCAGACCCGGTCACCGATAATCGAACCGGAGATAGGCAGGTAAGCGGAACTCAAGCCCTTGGCGATGGTTACGAAATCCGGGCGCATGCCATAGAGGTGGGAACCGAATTTCTCACCGGTTCGCGCGAAGCCGCAGACCACCTCATCGGCAATAAGAAGGATATCGTACTTGTCAAGCACCCCTTGAATGGCGGTCCAGTAGCCCTTTGGGGGTAGAACGATGCCTCCGGTCCCAAGTACCGGCTCTCCAATGAAGGCTGCAACGGTCTCTGGGCCTTCAGCGAGGATAAGGGCTTCAAGTTCGTTGGCACAGCGGCTAGAGAACGCCTCCTCGCTTTCGCCATCATGCGCCTGGCGATAATGGTGGGGCGCCGTCGTATGGCGCACCAGATTCAGCGGCAGGTCGAAGAAATCGTGAAAGAAGGGAAGGCCTGTCAGGCTACCGGTGACCAAGCCGGACCCGTGATATCCGCGATGCCGCGAGATGATCTTCTTCTTTTCAGGGCGGCCGAGAATGTTGTTGTAGTACCACACCAGCTTGATGTTGGTTTCGTTGGCGTCGGAGCCGGAAAGGCCGAAATAGACCCTTCGCATGTTTTGCCCGAAATATTCGACCACGGCCTCCGCCAAAAGCGCGACCGGCTCCGTGCCCTGGCTCGCATAGACATGGGCAAACGGCAACCCGTGCGCTTGCCTGGCAATGGCGTCGGCTATCTCGGTGCAGCCATACCCCATATTGACGCAATAGAGCCCGCCGAAACCGTCGAGACTTTTCCGACCCTCCGTATCCCAGATGTAGACGCCTTCTGCGCCGGCCATGATCCGGTTTGGCGTCTCGCCACGGCTGTGCTTGGCCAGGTGCGTGGACGGATGGAAGACGAAGCTTCGATCCTTCTCCCGGAGTTGCTCGGTTCCCAGATTGCTCAAGCGCATCGTCCCTCTCCTCGCAATAAGGCGGCGGGAACACTCGGCCAGCCGCCTCTTTAGCAATTAATATACCGGCAAACACCTCTTGAGTTTCACGGAAATTCACCTCTTTAGCCGACGAATTCGCGGAATCGGCACCAATCGCCGTGGAAACCAAGGCTTCGGGAATTTACCGTTGTCGTAGTGCGGACACCGGGATCGGAGAATTGGATTTCACTGGTTTTGTCACGACAAGGCTGTAGTATTGATCGATACCCAAGCCGGCCTGCAGCAGTCCCTCCATGAAATCCTGATACGCAGCCATAGAAGGAGATGAAACGCGCATCAGATAATCGATCCGCCCCCCTATAGCCCAGCAGTCGAGGATTTCCGGGATGTCTTGGATCGCAGCCTCGAAGTGTCGTTGGTCCTCGAGACGGTGTCGATCCAGAACCACCTCCACCATCACAAAAACAATGCCCCCGACGAGGGCTGGACTTAACCGGGCGTAGAACCCCTCAATGATCCCTGCGGCTTGGAGTAAACGAAGCCGCTCCGAACAGGCCGAAGCCGAAAGATGAACACGCTTTGCGAGCTCGCTTTTCGAAATCCGACCGTCTGACTGAATCTCTGAGAGAATCCGGATGTCCCAAGCGTCTAGTCGCACAGGGTCGGGTTTCGACTTCATGACCTTTGCTCTCAAGCCGTGGTCGACAGCGCAATCAGTGCCGACCAATTCTATCATTAATTGAAGCGAACAAATGTAGTGGACGGCACCCATTCTCGGCCCGCAATGCACCAGAGTGGGGTTGTCGAAAGTCAGGTGAGGGAGTTCGAACCATGGAAAGGCTTTAGAAGCAGTTGGCTATCGCCCCGCCGCTAACGGGGCGATGACGCACTGGAGAGGTTTAGTCGCCTTTCGGCAGAGACCTCGTCGAAATAGACACCACATTTTTTGAATCTCCGCTACTTTACCTGATTGGCACCCTCGACAGTTCCCGAGCATCGATCGGGTGGACGGCATGGTCCATGCGGTATTTACATCGGCGCATTTGGCTTCGAGATGAATTGAAAGCCTTTCTTCTTTGGCTCGCCGAGGAGCCTAGGCACCGCAAATGCCGCCCGTGTTGCCGCTACGGCCCAGAGTCCGGCCCGGCCCGATGTCGCGACATTGAGCCTGGCCGGATCGCCCAGCCGGAAGACTCAAACGCCGATGCTGCGGGCGATGCTGTCGGCCGCCATGCGCTTACGCCACTCAAGAGGCCCGGAATTGTGAATGGAGTTTCCCTCGACATCGACAGCCATGATGACCGGCATGTCCTGCACCTCGAATTCATAGATGGCTTCCATGCCCAGGTCTTCAAAGGCAACGATCCGCGCCGCCTTGATCGATTTTGAAATCAGGTACGCAGCGCCACCCACTGCGATGAGATAGGGCGTTCTGTGTCTGACAATCGACTCGATGGCGGCCGGGCCCCTCTCCGCTTTGCCGACCATCGCGTATAGCCCAGTCTCGGCGAGCATCTTTTCAGTAAAACCGTCCATGCGGCTGGAGGTTGTCGGGCCAGCCGGTCCGACGACCTCATCCCTCACCGCGCGGACTGGTCCGACGTAGTAGATCACGCGTCCGCGCAGATCGACCGGGAGCGGCTTGCCGGCATCGACTAGGTCGACGATGCGCTCGTGGGCGGCGTCACGGCCGGTCAGCATCTTTCCGGAGAAAAGAAGGGTTTCCCCGCAGCGCCACGATGCCGTCTCTTCCTTCGAGAGCGCATCGAGATTGACCCGACGGACGCCGGTCGTGTGCAAGCCCTCATGACCGATCTGGGGCCATTCGGAAAGGTCGGGCGGTTGGAGCTGTACCGGTCCTGTGCCGTCCAAGATAAACTTCAAGTGCCGGTTGGCGGCGCATTGCGGAATGAGCGCCACAGGCTTGGACGCCACATGGGTTGGATAGGTAGCAACTTTGACGTCAACGACTGTCGTAAGGCCGCCTAGCCCCTGAGCGCCGATGCCTAGCGCATTAATTCGTTCATAAAGCTCAACCCGCAGTGCCTCCTCCGCACTTGACGGCCCCCTGGCGATCAGTTCCAACATATCGATGGGCTCGTTCATGGCCTCCTTCGCCAGCAGCATCGCCTTTTCAGCGCTACCACCGATGCCGACCGAGATCAGGCCGGGCGGGCACCATCCACTGCCAAGGGTCGAAACAGTATCGACCACCCAGTCGGCAACGGACGCGCTGGGGTTCAGGGTGGTGAAACGTGCCTTGTTTTCCGATCCGCCGCCTTTTGCGGCGATCGTGATCTCAATCTGGTTGCCGGGCACGAGGTCGACGTGGATGACCGCCGGCGTGTTGTCGCGGGTGTTGATCCGTCCGGCGAGCGGATCGGCGACGATCGATGGCCTAAGCGGGTTGCCCGGGTCAAGATATGCCCGACGGACGCCCTCATTCACCAAGTCAGCGAAACTGGCCGTTGATTTGATGCGGGCGTTCATGCCGACCTTTGCAAAGACAACCACCAGGCCAGTGTCCTGGCAGATCGGACGACGTCCGAAGGCCGCCATGCGGGAGTTCAGAAGGATCTGCCCGATGGCATTCTTCGCCGCCGGGCTCTGTTCACGAGTGTATGCCTGCGAAAGGTACCGGATAAAGTCGGGAGGATGGTAATACGAGATGTACTGAAGGGCGTCTGCGACGCTCTTTGTGATATCCTCCTCGGCAATGGTCGATCTTGTCCTATTCACGAAATCTCATCCGAATGAACCGAACCCGTTGACCAGTTTCAGGCTCTGGAAGCTCCGCACCCCCTGCTCCCCTCCTTCATATCCATACCCGCTCTGTTTAACGCCTCCATACGGCGCATCTGCTGAAACCCCTTTAAGATAATTTACACTAAGAGCGCCGGCCGAAAGACCGCCGATTAGCGCCCGTTTGGTATCGTCAGCACCGGTGAAGAAGTAGGCGGCCAAGCCATAGTCAGTGGCGTTGGCTTCTTCGATCGCCTCCTCGATCGTGTCGAACGGCGCCACGGTGAGGATCGGTCCGAACGGCTCGTCATGAAGCACCTTCGCTTCCTTTGGCACGCCGGTCAGGATGGTTGGGGGCCAGTAAAAACCCGGCTGGCCAAGGCGGGTGCCACCGGTTTCGACGGCGGCACCGCGATCGACCGCATCCTTGATAAGACGCTGCATGGCTTCGATGCGCCGTGCATTTGCCATCGGCCCCATCTCCGTCGCCGGGTCGTCCGGCGGACCGATTTTGATCTTGCGGGCGACCTCGATCATCCCGGACAGGAATTCCTCATATAGGGTTCGCGCGACGAGGATTCTGCTGGGTGCGTTGCAACTCTGGCCAGCGCACTCGAACTTGTATTCCGTGATTGCCGGTATAGCTTTTGGCAAGTCGGCATCGTCGCATACAATGACGGGGGAGTGCCCACCGAGCTCGAGGATGCATCGCTGCAAGTTATTCGCGGCGAGCTTGGCGAGCTGTTTTCCAACCTCGGTAGAGCCCGTGAAAGTCAGAACCTTGACGATCGGCGAGCTGAGTAAGTGCCGGGATATTTGCACCGGAACGCCAAAGACGAGATTGACCACGCCGTCCGGAATACCCGCTTGACGTAGAGCTTCGACGATATGAACTGCGGCGCTCGGTGTCTCTTCAGCGCCTTTGAGGATCACCGGGCAGCCTGCCGCCAAAGCAGGGGCGAGCTTGCGGGCGATGAGAACGGCGGGATAGTTCCAAGGCGTAAAGGCAGCAACGACGCCAAGTGGCTCGGGGACGATCATCCGGTTCGGGCCCATCGGAATAGGGGCCGACAACTCTTCGGCATGCGTTCCGTTCCACTCCAGCGTTTCGACGGCGCGCGCATACTCACCTGTCGCTTCGGCAATCGTCTTTCCCTGTTCGGCTGACAGGTCCCTAGCCGCGGCTTCAGCCTTCGCTGCCAGAATTTTGGCGGCTGCTACGAGAATCTCGCCACGATCTTTTGCAGGTCGTGAGGACCAAGTCTTGCGGCTTCGCTCTGCAGAAGCGAGAGCCTTATCGAGATCCGACGCTGAAGCCGCGGCCACCGAGCCACATACCTTCTCTGTCGCCGGATTGGTCACCGGCAGAGTACTTCCGTCACTACCGGCTCGCCACCTGCCATTGATGAAAAGCTCATAGCTGGTGGCGTTGGACATCCCATGCTCCGCTTGAGTATTTCTGCCAATGCGAGACCCGCCGATATCGAACCTAGGCCCGCTTGTCTGCAGTTTCCTCGCTTTGATCGGGTTCGGTCAAATATGGAATATCGCCCAAAACCATCTGGAATCCAGATTGATATCCCGCAACCAGCCGCGGAGGAGCGATAGTACTGAACTGGTATGGGATGTGCCTAAGCTCGGGCCGGAGCCGTGGCTGACCAGTGCTTACTCTCGATCAATGTCCTGACGACCTTGGGGATCAGCTTGCGAACCGCAGAAACGGCTGGAGAGCGCTCATCCCTCGGATTGACGGCGAGCACAACGGAACGGGTAATCACTGGATCAATGATTTTAACCGTTCGGACTTGGCCTTGAGACGCCTCTTTCTGAATGGCTGACGGAGTCAGAATAGAATAGGCCTTTCCTTCCATGACCATACTAATGATCGTAGAAAGGGAGTCGACTTCGAATCTGACGTCCAGCACACAACCGTGCTGCGCAACGACATCAGCCACCGAACGCCTGACGTTGTTGTTACGCATGGGAACCGCCAGCGGGAACGCATGCAGGTTGCCGAGAGCTATCTCGTCTTCGAAAGGGGGTTCACCTGGCGGCACTACCAGGCAAAATTCTTCGCGTGCCAGCACCGTCATCCGCCCCACGCTCTCGGCAGTGCGATAGAGGATAGCCAGACTGAAGCGGCCAGCAGCCATCCACTCCTCCAGCGGTCCCGTCATGCCCTCGATCATCTTAAGTGAGATCCTCGGCAGTTCGTTTCTTACCGATTCAAGCAGCGGACCGCTAAGGACGCGAGCGGCTCCCGACGGAATGCCAATGGTAACCTCACCGGAAGGAGCAGCCACCGAGTTGGTTAGTTCTGCCTCAGTGAGCTGAATTTCCTTCAGGATGTTCCGCGCGCGCTCAAGCAGCTTGTCTCCGGACGCCGTGACGCTGACACCGGTCCTGTCGCGAACCAGCAGCTGGGTGCCGAATCCTTCCTCCAGTTGACGCACATGCAGGCTTAGAGCGCTTTGAGCAACGTTGAGGGTCGCAGCTGCCTTTGTGAAACTTCCGGCTTCGACGACGCCGACAAAGTATCTTAACTGCCTGATGTCCACGATGATCAAATCCAACCGGGGCATGTTCCCCAGTGCCTTCTTATCTATCTCGAAACGAGATGGCAGGCAAGCAACAAGATTGTCGGACCATGATTCGAATACCAGCGCTTGTCCGACCGCTAATTCAATGCAGGTCAGTTATTGCTGGCGAGAGCCAGGATCTCGTGGGCGCGCCGAACTACTGGCGGATCAATCATCTTACCGTTCAACGAGAATGCAGACAGTCCACGGGTGGCGGCAGCGTTTTCCGCCGCGACGACGCGACGTGCCCACTCGAGCTCCTGGGCGCTCGGAGAGAAACCTTCATTGAATATGGCCACCTGCGTCGGATGGATCGCCAAAGCTCCGGCAAAGCCAAGCCGCCGCGCATGCACCGCGGCTTCACGAAGTTTATCAGTGTCGGAGAACTCGCCAATGCTTCCTATGAAGCCTAGCGGCAGCAACCCGGCCGCACGGGCGGCAAACAGAACGGAAAGGTTCGGCGTCACGAGAAGGTCGAATTCCGGTGCGCCGCCAACAGCGGCACTGAAGTCTTCAGGGCCTAGGGCCATTGCAACCATCCTGGGATGGGCCGACGCAATGGCCGCGAGCCTTTGCAAGGCGCCCGGGGTCTCGATCTGGGCCAGGAACCGGATGCCTCCCAGTGGAAGATTTCTTTGTCGTTCAAGGTCCGATACCGCATTCGCGATCTCTAAAACCCACTCTGCCGAATCCGTCTTCGGAAGAACCAGTGCGTCAACACCAGCCATCACGGCTGCATCGAGATCGGTCGCCAAGGCGCGCAAACCACGATTCACGCGGACCAAAACAGATGCGCCCTTGCGCACCACCTTTGCCACGGATTCAGGAAGCTGCCGCCGTGCCTCGCCCTTCTGATCATGGGGAACGGAATCCTCCAGGTCGAGAATGACGCCATCTGCACCCCGCTCATGGGCCCTCTCCACAAAGCGCGGAACGTGAGCGGGAACGAAGAGCAAGGATCTCCAGCGGGGTACAGACATCGCGCTTTCAACGGCCGCAAAGGTGTCCTTGATCATGGAGTCGCCTCTGCGGCCGATTTTAGCGACGGCGGTGCCAGTGAGCTTTCTGGGCGGCCGGCGTGCTGAGATGATGCGAGGTACACAGGCTCTTTCGAAATCGCGTGCGCACTCACTTTAGCGAGATGCGCGCTCACGCTGACGCGACTCTCTCGCGCAAACGCCCCAGAGCCTCCTCACGGACAGTCTCGGTATGAGCGCCAAGAGCGGGAACTGGGCGAAGCGAGGGGTGCTCGGAGTTGAAGATCGCAGCCGGCGCTATCGTCTCGACGGTTCCTTCGGGGGTGCCAACCTCAACCCTGCGAAGGTGGGGATGCTTTGAAACATCGGCCACTTCGTTCAGTCGGCCATATGCCAAACCGGCCGCCTCGAGCTCGCGCATTGCTTCATGGCAGGATAGTTCAGAAAAACGCAGTTCAATGATCTCATCAAGTTGCGCCCGGTGACCGAGACGCTCCATGTTGTCGGCAAAATCAGGTGCGCGTGTAAGCCCCGGCTGCTTCAGGAACTTCTCGCAGAAATTCACCCATTCACGGTCATTCTGAACCGAAAAGATGACCTCTTTGCCGTCGGCACAACGATAGGCGCCGTACGGCGCCAGCGACGGGTGTTTCACGCCCGAGCGTACCGTGTGGTAGCCGCTATAGTCGTTTTGCAGGATCGGAACATTCATCCAGTCGGCGACGGCATCGAACAGTGACACCTGGATGCTTGTCCCTTCGCCGGTGACCTCGCGGTGATACAGCGCCTGAAGAATAGCACTATGCGCCGTCATACCCGCCGATATGTCGCAAACCGAGACCCCTACACGCGCGGGCCCCTGTTGGGTGCCGGTGATCGCGCAGAGACCTGTTTCGGCCTGGACGATGAGATCATAGGCCTTCAAATGGGAATACGGCCCTTTCTCCCCGAAACCGGAGATGTCGCACGTGATCAGCTGCGGATATCGTCGACGGAGATCAGCAGACGCGAAACCCAGTTTTTCGATACTGCCCGGCTTCAGATTCTGGATGAAGACGTCAGCACCGGCGATGAGCGATTCTAGGACGGCCCGGTCCGCCCCCGACCTCAGGTCCAGACACACCGATTCCTTACCCCGGTTGAGCCAGACGAAGTAAGCGCTCTGTCCCCGCACCAGTTTATCGTAGTGTCGCGCAAAGTCCCCTTCGGGCCTTTCGATCTTGATCACCCGGGCGCCGGCGTCCGCAAGGCGAGACGACGCATAAGGCGCGGCCACGGCCTGCTCCACGGCTACGACGATGATCCCCTCAAGAGAGTTCTGCATGCGACACCGTGCTTTTCATCCAACGTTTTCGTTTTGAGTCCGACGACGGTTCAGCATCGCCAGCAACCGGTTCTGTTCGTTCCCGACGATGGAAAATGCCTCGTCGACACCCATTCCGGGCTTTGCAAGCATCATGTCGGCCTGGGTTGCCACCGATACGTGGACAGAAGCCTGGGCGGAGAGATCTGTCTCGGTACAGCTTCCCCCGACATACGCTCCGACCTTGTTTTCCTTGCAGAGGAGAACGGCCCGCGCTGTGTCGGCCATCGAGCCGACATCGGGCGTCTTGATTTGAACGAGATGCGTGGCCTTGGCTTCGGCAAAGAGCCGAATATCCTCAAGTGTATTGCATCTCTCATCCACGACAATGCGCGCGCTGGAATCCCGGTTGTTCAAAATCGACACAATCCGGGCGTAGTTCTCAATTTGGGCCTGCGTGGAACCAAAGTCCGCCGGGCACTCGATGTTCAGCGTGAAATCCGGAACGGTATCAGCAACCCTGCAGATGAAGTCGGCGATCCGTGGCGGCTCCAGGCCGATCTCGAGACCAATCCAGCCATACACATCGAAATGCAGCACCGGATGATACCCAGGGCGGCCGATTTCGCGCGTACGCGTTGCAACCCACTTCACAAACTCCATGAAGGTCTGGCCGCCGATGCCGAATTTCTGCCGGGAGTTGATCAGGCCGTGGGGAAGCACATCCACGCCCTTCAGTATCATTTTATCTACATTGATTTCGCGAGCGTCACCGCTCTGGCAGTAGATCGGGACGCGGCACGTCGGTAGCGGCAGACCGAACTCCGCGCATATGATCTCCGCCATTGTCTTGCGCTGTAGGTGGGCGGCTGCGCGAAGCAGCGCTTGGCTCACGCCATACTCGACAGCCAGAGGTAAGCGCAGATGTTCGACAGGTTCAAAAACCTTTGCGCAAGAAGTACGAAACCGAGATGCATCGACATCAAAAAGCCGCGGCGCGACCACGCGTGACGTAAAAACTGAGATCTGATTGGCGTCGAACAGAGGATCGCGTCCACCGGCACCAGAGTACTGGACGTTCATCATGTCGCCCCATACAACGGTCTCGTCCGTAAGGACGAGCCCGATGCTGAGCGAAGATGCTGGAATGCGAATCGACGTGAAGCCAAGCGTTATCGGTTCGCCGACATAGCGGAAGCCGTCCTGGGTCGCGCCGGATCTAATGGCGGCCTGATCGTCATAGAAAAATGCGCCGTTGCCGGGCGCGAGGAGGACATCTTTGATCTGCACTTCAGCTCGCTCGATTTCTATCGGACTGCGTTGACGGCGGATGTAGTTCGGCTATCCCCCAAGCATGCGCCACTTAACCTAGAGTTCGCCAATATAATGTCCCGGACCGTACTATCGCGTTTTGAGATGGCCGGCGCCTGCCGCAATGAAACGTCTTTGATTTGTTGAGCCGAAATGAAGCTTCGCTCCCGCGAGCGTCTCTTATGAGGTTCTTAAACTCGCGGACTCATTCGCTTGCTGCTCGTGAACTCATTGGCGTAGACGAAATCATATCGTCGCCTCTTGCCAAACTGTTGCTACTCAGCCCCCCGTGGTCATGTTCAAGATCATGGCTCTGCAGACTCTCGACAGTCTGTCGGAGATCACGCTGAGTCTCGGATCCAGTTCCGGCGATTGCGCTCCCCACTCTTCCAGCCTTCCGCCCCCGCCTGATTCTTCGCCAACAGGAAATTGACCGCCAGGATCCCAAACTGCTGCGCCTCATCGGATAGCGAGTTGCCTCACGACGCCGCCGCCCCTCCCATATCACCGGGCCGTACCACGGAACGCCACCCTGACATGCGCCAGAATCGCGTGGGTGAATCGGCGGCAACCGCAACTCCGAACTTCGGTACGCCAGACGGCGCAGCACGCACGAAATCGGCGACGTGCGGACTGCTTGTCTCTTCTTCACCTTCCAGCAGCAGGATGACGTTGCAGGGCAGCGCGCCATGCACCTTGAGATGAGACTCGATTGCCAGGACCTGCGAAATGCTGGCCCTTGTTATCGCCCACACCGCGTGCGTAAAGGCGCCCGTCACGGATCGTCAGCTCGAAGGGCGGCGAGAGCCATTTGTCGATCGGGTCAGCCGGCTGCACGTCGTAATGGCCGTAGAGCAGAACGGTCGCTTTGCCCGGCGCTTTCTCCCAGCGCGCCACCACCATCGGGTGCCCTTCGGTCGGCGCTAGGCTGGTCTCGAGCCCGATCCCGGTGAGCATCTCGACCAGCAGGGCGCCGACTTCGGCGATGCCGACATTTTCGGCGCTGATGCTCGGGTGCCGAAGGTAATCGATCAGGCGATCGAGGAAGCGGGTGGCCCACGCCGATGCACATGGTGGCGAGCGCCAGTTTCGCGCCGCGTTCGCGCAGTTCCAGCGCCGCGGTGCCGACAATGCGTGCGCCCGACATGCCGAGTGGGTGGCCAAGCGCGATCGCTCCGCCATTGGGGTCGACGTGCTCCCCGTCCTCGGGAATCCCGATTTCGCGGAGCACGGCAATGCCTTGGGAGGCAAAGGCTTCATTGAGTTCTATGACGTCGAAATCGTGCGGCGTGACACCGAGGCGGGCGCAGAGTTTTTTCGTCGCCGGCGCCGGTCCCATGCCATGATGCGCGGCGCGACGCCGGCTGTGGCGCCGCCGAGAATGCGAGCGATCGGCGTCAGGCCGTATTTTCTAGCCGCCGCCTCGGGAGCGATAATCAACGCCGCGGCTCCGTCATTGACGCCAGGCGTTGCCGGCGGTGACCGTCCCGCCCTGCCTGAAAGGCGTCGGCAGCTTGGTGAGCGCTTCCAGGTTGTGCCAGCGCGGGGATGTTCGTCCTTACCAACAAAAACCGCGTCACCCTTACGCTGGGCTATGCTGACTTCGGTGATTTCCTTGCCGAGACGGCCATTCTCCTGCGCGGCGACGGCCTTGTTCTGGCTCCGAACGGCGAAGGCATTCTGGTCGGCGCGGGAAACTGAAAATTCCTCGGCGACGTTTTCGCCCGTCTCGGGCATGGAATCGACGCCGCACTGCTTTTTCATCAACGGGTTGAGGAAACGCCAGCCGATCGTCGTATCGAAAATCTCGGCATTGCGCGAAAAGGCAGTCTCGGCCTTCGGCATGACGAAGGGCGCGCGGGATATGCTCTCGACCCCGCCCGCGATCATCAGTTCGGCTTCGCCGGCCTTGATGGCGCGGGCGGCGATCATCACCGCATCCATGCCCGAGCCGCACAGCCGGTTGACGGTCGAACCGGAAACTTCCTTTGGCAGTCCGGCATAATCGCTGATCACCGTCGTATTGATGTTGCCGAACCGGTCGAGCTGCGCCGCACTCAGGAAACCGATCGTGATGCGCCCGCCTTGCAGGCAGTAGCGGAACATCTCCGGCACCGAGACGGTAGTGACGGCAGTGTCGCAGAGTTCCACGTCGCCGATCGACAGCGGCAGCACGTCCGGCGCCGTGCCGATCGTGCCGCTCTCATAGATCAGCGTGATGTCGGGCGCATGCGTCAGCCGCGCCACGTTGCAGGCCGCCGACGGCGCGCCGATGCCGACGAAGCAGACGTCGTCGCCCTTCAACGCTCCGTTGCGCGCGCGAAAGCACAAGCTTCCTCTCGTACTGAGCGTCGACGAGGTTGGCGCCACACTACCCGACGCCGTCATTGCCGGCATTCTTAACACCAAGGCCGTCGAACGGCCTACGGCCAGCGCTTCGACGCCAACCGGGTCGGCTAACCCTGTATGGCGGCGGAGTGCGTTCGTGACATAGGGAAACCCCGTGCATTCGAACAGCAGCATCCCGATTTTCAGGATGCTCAGCGCGAAGTTGCGCGACGCAACCCGAGACCTCACTCTCGATCTGTTCGATGTCGGTCCGCTAGAGGACGCATCAACGCGTTGCGAAGGAATTCGCCGCCTTCAACGCCGCCGATGACCACTCTCGCTCGGTCTCTGGGATTGTCGAGGCCAAGCAGATCTTCACCGCAATGTCGCGAATCAGCTGTTACGACGGCAATCTTGTGAGTAGGCGCCTGCTGCCGCAGCAAGGTCGGAACAGGAGAAGGCTGGACATCGCTACGGGAACATTGACGGCAGCGGCCACCGCCGCTTGATGCCGGATGAAAAAGCCACAGTCGGAAGAGATCACGGCTACGCCTCGCACGACCAGGCGTCGAGCGGCTGCCACGCAGGCACTTTCGAGCGACGGGTCACCACGAATGATCATGTCCGGCCATGCCCCTCCACGATTTCCGTAACGATTGGGCGGTCGAACGTCGTAGGGTTCAGCTAGGAGATGGGAGCCCAATGAGGAGAGAGTTTCACGCTGGGTTCTGCGAGGGGCCGAAGGTGAAAGTCCTTCGGCCTACTCACCCGCGAAAGAGTGATTTCCCGGGCGCCGACGCTGTCAACTGAGCGGAAGGGCAACACGTGCGGGTGCGCCATCGCAAGCATCCGTCTGGCCCGGCGGTCGCAGACCCTGGCCTGGAAGCTGCTTGTAAGTGAACCGGGAGATCTCTGGATTGGCCACCCAAGCCGGCATTTGGCGGGTATCTGGTTGATGGCCCGCAGCGGGAAGGCGAGGAGCCGTAGCCGTTGATGGACGGATACAGAGAAGTCTGACTCGGCATAGTAGCGATGAAACCGACGAACAAAGCCGGGCCACCAGTTGCGGAGTTGGTGGATTCCAAGGCCGGGGACCAAGGGGAACGCGGAACAGCAAAGCACGCACCGGACACAGGGCGGGGCTCGCGTGACCCAAGCGCTAGACCGCGTGCGGAAAGTAGCAAGCGGCGCAAGGATACGGCTCAAGGGTCTTCCGGATCCTGAACAGGGACCCCAAACGTTGCCTTGACCCGGTCGACGACCACCATGGTCTTAAGACTCTTTATGTGCGCGTTCTGATAAAAGAACTTGCGCGTGAATTGTTCGTAATCCTCCATGCTACGCGCGGTGATATAGAGCACAAAGTCGGCTTCGCCGGTTATGTAGAACCCGGTCGCAATCTCGGCTGAGGATTTGATATCCCGCTTGAATTTGTCGATGATGTCGGCGCGCTCCCGTTCCAGGGTCACCATAACGATCATCTGGATGGGTCGGCCGACGGCCTTCGCCGATATTATCGAGACATCCGCTTCGATGATTCCTTCCGCCCTCAGTCTCTTAAGGCGACGCTGGCACGCGGTGGCGGAAAGCCCGACCCTTTCCGCAATGACATCGGAGGTTAGGCGGTTATTCCGTTGAACCAGTTCCAGGATGCGGGCATCGATCCGGTCGTATGTCATCTAGGGTGATCTCGGCTGTGCTTTCTTCTCCTACGTCGCTGTGCTGGATTACCACAGCCGCAGGCAGAATTTCAGCGCCTTATAGAGGCTATCTCGCCGGCAATGCAACGCGTTGTGAAAACGGCGGTGCTGATCCTCGGCAAGCGCCGCCGTCATCCGCTTGGAGTAACACTGCGTCGGCCGCCCTGAGGGCGCAGAAATTCTGCGGACCTAGCCTGGAGATCGGCGGAAATCAGAGCACGTCTGACAGTAGTTTGTTTGCCACAACCAACCCGCCTTGCCCCCGCGCTTCCGCGACAAGGCTAGAACAGGGTTTCAAATGGCCAGCATATTACCGTCCCATGCCGAATACGTGATCATCGGAGGTGGCATCATCGGCCTCTCGATAGCCTACCACCTAACGCGTCTGGGCCACCGCGATGTTTTGCTTCTGGAACGGGACCAGCTGACATGCGGCACGACCTGGCATGCTGCGGGCCTCGTGACGCAACTCCGCGCCAATGAAACCATGGCCAAGCTTGCTCAATACTCGGCGGAGCTGTTCAGGGACCTTGAGAAACTGACCGGCCAAGCCACTGGCTTTCGTCAAACCGGCTCCATCACCGTCGCCGCGACCCAGGACCGGCTTGAAGAGCTTAAGCGCGGGTCCTCGATGGGCCGCTCGTTTGGCCTGGATGTGGAGATGATCAGCGTTGCGGAAGCCCAGCGCCGCGTTCCATTGATCGATGTCAGTGATGTCCTCGGGGCGGCATGGATCGCTTCCGACGGAATGACCAACCCTATCGATACGGCTCGTGCTTTCGCGGCCGGGGCTCGCCAGGGTGGAGCAACGATCCTTGAGCGGGCCCCGGTGACACGCATCCTCGTCGAGAAGAGCCGCTTCGTCGGCGTGGAAACCAGTCAGGGCACGGTTCGTGCTGAAAAGGCGGTTATCAGCACCGGCCTGTGGACGCGGAATGTGGCTGCTGACCTCAACTGGTCGGTGCCCTTGCAAGCTGCCGAGCATTTCTATGTTGTCACGGAGGCAATTCCCGACCTCCCTCACGACCTACCGACGATCCGCGACATGGACGCGCGTGTTTACGCAAAGGCCGACGCCGGCAAGCTCCTCGTGGGCTTCTTCGAGCCCGATGGCAAACCCTGGGGGATGAATGGCATACCCCACGATTTCAGTTTCGATTCGTTGCCCGAGGATTTCGACCACATCGAACCGTATCTCTCCGCGGCCATCGATCGCATGCCCGTCCTGGCAAATGTCGGCCTGCAGCTGAATTTCAACGGCCCTGAGACCTTCACGCCGGACAACCGGTTCCACCTCGGGCCATCTCCTGAAATCCAAGGTCTGTATGTCGCCTCTGGATTCAATTCCTGCGGCATCGAGTCCTCGGGTGGTGCGGGCAAGGTCATGGCAGAATGGATGTCGACAGGCTTGCCAGCGGGCGACTGCTGGGAAATGGACGTCCGGCGGTCTATGCCCTTCCAGCGGAACAAGCGGTATCTGTACGACCGCACGGTGGAGGCGGTCGGCAACCTCTGGGCGCTTCACTTGCCGCACAAGTCACCGAAGACGGCACGCAATGTCCGCGTGTCCCCCCTACACGACCGCTTGTCCGCCGTCGGTGCGAATTTCGGTGAAAGTGCCGGTTGGGAACGCGTTCAATGGTTTGGTGCGCCTGGATCGCCGAATGAAAACCATGCGACGTTCGGCCGGGACGAATGGTTCGAGCGAAGTGGCGCGGAGCATACGGCCACCCGCTCCGGCGTCACTTTGTTTGACCAGACCTCCTTCGCACACATACTGGTTCAGGGGCCCGATGCCCTTGCCCTATTACAGCGCTTGTCCACCAACGACGTGAACGTGGCGGTCGGCCGGATCGTGTATACGCCGTGGCTGAACGAGCGGGGTGGCATGGAGTCCGACGTCACGATCGCGCGCACCGGTGATGAGGAATTTCTCGTCGTGACAGCGGCCGTCCAACGCACCCGCGATCTCGCGTGGTTGCGCTTGCACGCCAAGGGAGCCGGCCACGTCTCGGTAGCCGACGTCTCATCCGGATACACCACTCTCTCCGTCATGGGTCCGCGATCGCGCGAACTACTGGAGCGCGTCAGTCCCGCGGATTTCTCAAACGAGGCATTTCCCTTCGCAACGGCTCGTGAAATCGAGGTCGCATACAGTCTCGCGCTCGCCTTCCGGATGACCTTTGTCGGCGAGTTGGGCTGGGAACTTCACATCCCGACCGAGCAGACATTAGGCGTCTTTGACGCCCTGGTGGCCGCCGGTGCCGATCTCGGCCTTGGCCACGCCGGATATGTCGCCCTCAACACGTTGCGCCTGGAAGCGGGCTACCGTGCCTGGGGTGCAGCTGTTGGTGACGCAGACCCCCCCCTGGAATCGGGACTAGGGTTCACGGGTGCCTGGGATCAGGCGGACGATTTCATCGGACGCGCGGCCCGGGAGGCCCCGCGCGGCAAGCCCTTGCGCCGACGGGTGGTCCAGCTCGCTGCGCCCGAGGCCAAGGCATTGATGTTCGGCAC
>NZ_JAMYMV010000090.1:0-20907 GCF_040318715.1 Mesorhizobium sp. M1050
AACGCCACCACGCGAAAATCCCGCGAATTCACCGGCAGGCACATGTTGGCGATTATCCTTGCCTTCTTCGGGGTGGTCATCGCGGCCAATCTGACGATGGCGACGCTTGCCAACACGAGCTGGACCGGCCTGGTCGTCGAAAACACCTATGTGGCGAGTCAGGAATTCAACAGGAAGGCCGAGCAAGGGCGCGTGCAGGCAGCCCTCGGCTGGACCGGCAAGCTGACCATCGCAGGGGGCGAAGTCCGCTACAGCCTTACCGACGCCGCCGGCAAGCCGGTCCCCTTGCATCGCGTCAAGGTGCTGTTTCGCCATCCCGCTTACGAGAAGGAGGATGAGGCCATCAAGCTCGCCCTCGCCTCGGGTCAGGAATTCGCCGCCCTGCACACGCCGAAGGATGGTGTCTGGATCGTTGAAGTCGACGCCGATGCCGGCCTGAAGGAACCTTATCGTGACGTGCGCAGGATCATGATTTCCCATGGAGCGCTGAAATGAGCTGCTGTGCGCCGGGCGCCGAAATGGCGCTGGATCTGGTCGGCGCCACCTCGGTCTTGCCATCCAGCCAGGAAATCAGGCTGGCGAGCCGATCGCTTGGCGATGATCTTCGTCAGACCGACCTTTCCGTACCGACTGTTCACTGCGGCGCCTGCATCCAGACCATAGAGACGGCGTTGGGAAAACTCGATCACGTCGAGGCCGCTCGCGTCAACCTGTCAACGAAGCGGCTATCGGTCCGGTGGCGCGGGAGCGAGGTTCCACCCTTCGTCACCGTGCTGGAGCGGCTAGGTTATCAGGCTCACCTGTTCGAGACCGAGATCGATGCAAAGGACAAGACGCTCTCGGAGCTTATCCGCGCCGTCGCTGTTGCGGGCTTTGCGGCGGGTAACATCATGCTGCTTTCGGTCTCGGTGTGGTCCGGTGCCGAAGGCGCGACACGCGACCTGTTCCACTGGGTCTCAGCGCTGATCGCCATCCCCGCGCTCGCCTTCGCCGGCGGCATCTTCTTCCGCTCGGCCTGGAATGCGTTGCGCCACGGCGGCATGAATATGGACGTGCCGATCGCGGTCGGGGTCTCGCTCGCTTACGCAATGAGCCTCTACGAGACGATCAACCATGGTGACCACGCCTATTTCGACGCGTCGGTGTCGCTGCTGTTCTTCCTGCTGATCGGCCGGACGCTGGATCACGTCATGCGGGAGCGCGCCCGCACCGCCGTGAAGGGCCTGTCGCAGCTGGCCGCGCGTGGCGCCATGGTGCTGCGCGCCGACGGCGCGCGCGACTACCTGCCGGTTGGCGAGATCGAACCGGGCATGCTGTTGTTGATCGCCGCCGGCGAAAGAATCCCTGTGGATGGCAAAATTGTGCGCGGGACATCGGACGTCGACTGCTCCCTGGTCTCCGGCGAGAGCACGCCAAGTAGCGTGGCGCCGGAAGACACGGTGCAGGCCGGCGTCCTCAACCTTACCGGTCCGCTGACGATAGAGGCCACAGCCGCCGCGAAGGATTCGTTCCTGGCGGAAATGGTTCGGCTGATGGAGGCCGCCGAAGGTGGTCGCGCCCGGTATCGCCGTATCGCCGACCGCGTGTCGGCACTCCACGCGCCCGTGGTTCATCTCACCGCCTTGGCAACGTTCCTGGGCTGGATGGCGGTGACTGGCGACTGGCACCGGGCGATGACGATCGCCATCGCTGTTCTCATCATCACGTGCCCCTGCGCGCTTGGCCTCGCCGTTCCAATCGTTCAGGTGGTGGCCGCACGGCGCCTGTTCGAGCATCATGGTCAAGGACGGCTCGGCCATGGAGCGCCTGGCAACGATCGATACAGCCGTGTTCGACAAGACCGGCACGCTCACGCTTGGCCAGCCCAGGCTCGTCAACACGTCCTCGATCGATCCCGCCATGCTGGCAATCGCTGCCGACTTGGCCGCGCATTCGCGTCATCCATATTCAAAGGCCATAGCCGGCTTTGCCGCGCCTGGCGGGCAGCGCAAATTCGATGCCGTCACCGAGCATCCGGGATTCGGCATCGAGGCCGTTGCCGCCGGAAACATCTGGCGGCTGGGTCGACGCGGATGGGCTGGATGGAAAGCCCGCACCGGCGGCGAAGGCCTACATGGCTATGGCGGGACAGTCCTGACGAAAAACGGGATGATTGTCGCCTCCTTCGTTTTCGAGGATGCGCTGCGTGTCGACACCAGGGCGGCGATCGAGCGATTGAACGATGCGGGGGTGTCGGTGCGGATGCTGTCGGGGGATACGGCGGGCGCCTGCGGCGAAGTCTCGAAAATGTTGGGTGTCGATGACTTCGTTCCTTGCCTGTTGCCGTCCGGCAAGGTTGAACGCATCGAGAGCCTGGCGAGAAACGGGCACAAGGTTTTGATGGTTGGCGACGGGCTCAATGACACGCCGGCGCTGAGCGCTGCGCATGTCTCGATCGCACCCGCCACGGCCGCCGACATCGGCCGCAATGCCGCCGATTTCGTATTCCTGCGTGAAAGCCTCGCGGCAGTGCCTCTCGCACTGGACGTCTCGCGCAAGGCGGGAAGCCTGATCCACCAGAACATCGCTATCGCCATCGTCTACAATGCGGTCGCCGTTCCGATCGCCATTCTGGGCCATGTTACGCCTCTCATCGCGGCGGTCGCGATGTCTGCCTCGTCATTGCTGGTGATTGGAAATGCAATGCGTCTGCAAGGCTTCGCAACGGGTGCGCCGTCCGAAACTGCGCGGCAGGACAGGCCCACGCGGGCCGGCGCCTTGGCCCGATCCTCATGACGACGCTCGCCTATCTCATTCCGGTGGCGCTGTTCCTTGGCGCACTCGGCCTGTCCGGCTTCCTGTGGGCGTTGAGAAGCGGCCAGTACGACGATCTCGATGGCGCGGCGGAGCGCATTCTTATCGACCGCGACGACTGCGCGGAGAATCCTCCTCGTTCCAAGTGACTTAGATCAAAGCGCCGCGCGTCGGGATGCCCCATCGTCGTTCGACGTAAGATCAGGAGGGTGAGGATGCAAGCCGAAGCCATCATGACGAAGTCAGTCATCACGACGGATGCGAACGCGACGATCCCTGAAGCGGCCGAGCTCATGCTTTCAAACAAAGTCAGCTGCCTGCCGGTAACGGACAGCGACGGTGCCCTGGTTGGCATTGTAAGCAAAAGCGACTTCTTGCGCCGAGAAGAACTTGGGACCCAGCGTGTGCGTCCGCGCTGGCTGGAGTTTGATGTTGGCCCGGGCACAGTCGCCGAAGACTATGCGCGCTCGAACGGACGGATCATCCATGAGGTGATGACCACAGCCGTCATTTCGGCGTCCCCAGGCGCCTCAATTGCACAGATTGTCAACTTGATGATGCAACACCGCATCAACAATGTGCCGATTGTCGATCGGGAAAGGGTCGTCGGCATCATCACGCGAACTGATTTGCTGCTTGTCCTGATCCGCGCCATGTCAAAACAGGGCACCACGCCACCCGATGACGACCTGATCCGCAAGGCTATCCTTGCCGAACTGCAGCCACAAACCTGGAGCGGTGGTGACTTGATCGATGTGAGGGTCAGCGACGGCGTTGTCGAACTGAAGGGGACGATTGTCGACGAGCGTCAACGGAAGGCAGCGATCGTTGCGGCTGAGAAGGTTGCCGGCGTCGGGCAAGTCAAGGACGGCCTCCTCCTCAGTACGGATCCGTTCTCGGTGATGGTTTCATAGCTGCGAAAAAAGCGGGGACGCGGAGCAGAGTCCCTTTGGTTCTGCTCCCTTCCCAATCACTTGGACATGAGGCCGTCGGCGAGTTCCTTCGGCGTCTAGCGCCCGTTATGGTCGGAGAGCACGCTGTCGGCAGCAAGACGCCCGTCCTGACGGAAATGCGATGGCCGCTGCCTGTTTTGGTGGGGCTTGGACCGGGGCTTCCTGTGGATCTTGAAGAGCGGCCAATACGAAGATCTCGACGGCTCCGCCGAGCGGGTCCTTATCGATCGGGAAGAGCCGCGAGGCTGAACCGGTTGGCGGCGCCAACGACTGTGCGGATGCTGGTCGTCAGTCGACCGAATCTTTGCTGGCGATTGCCCGCGTCATGACGATATCGGCGCGCGTGCGAAGAACGGATCAGCCACAATACGTTGCCGAACCTTTGGGTAGGAGGGGCACGCGATTGGGAAGCCGACCATTCAGAATGCCTAGACATGCAGACGTTGGATCTTGAAGAGCGGCCAATACGAAGATCTCGACGGCTCCGCCGAGCGGGTCCTTATCGATCGGGAAGAGCCGCGAGGCTGAACCGGTTGGCGGCGCCAACGACTGTGCGGATGCTGGTCGTCAGTCGACCGAATCTTTGCTGGCGATTGCCCGCGTCATGACGATATCGGCGCGCGTGCGAAGAACGGATCAGCCACAATACGTTGCCGAACCTTTGGGTAGGAGGGGCACGCGATTGGGAAGCCGACCATTAGAATGCCTATACATGCAGACGTTTTCGCGGCAATCGACCACTCGACCGTGAACCCGCTGTTGCCGGGTTTGTCGAGCCTGGTTGATCCAGATCAGCGTTATCTCTTCAACGGCGTGGTTTCATTGACCCGTCTCTGAACGGAGAACGCATGTCTATCGACGCTGGGGAGATGAGCGGCAAACCGTGGGTGATTGCGATGCTTCAAGAGCGCTTCGTATCGCAGATAGCCGCTATGGCGGCACGCTGATGGCCGGCTGTGTGGAAACATTCGACATCATTGTCGTCGGAGCTGGGCCGGTCGGGCTTGCCTTCGCAGCATCGCTCGCCCAGAGCCAACTCAAGGTGGCAGTGGTTGAACGACAGTCGCTCGACAGCCTGGCGAATCCGGCTTTCGACGGTCGCGAGATCGCGCTGACCCACGCATCAGTGAGAATCCTGCGCGAGCTCGGCGCCTGGGATGCCATCCCCGCATCGGACAAATCACCGCTTCATGGCGCGCGCGTGCTCAACGGATCGAGCCCTTTCGCCCTGTGCTTCGATGCTCTCAGCCGATCTGGGGAACCACTCGGATTTCTGGTCCCAAATTGTCGGATCCGCGATGCCCTGTTCAAAATTGTCTACTTCCAGGACCATGCCCGGCTGCTGTGCGGCAACTCGGTCGTCAATGCAACAAATAGCGAAGACGAGGCGGTCATAACGCTTTCTGATGGCAGGCAATTGGCCGCTCGGCTGCTCGTCGCAGCGGATTCGCGTTTGTCCGCGATGCGCAACCTGCTCGGCATTGGCGCCAACATCTATCCGCTTGGCCACTCCATGCTGATTTGCCGAGTGAGGCACGAGCGCTTCCATCACCAGATCGCGGTCGAATGGTTCGACCACCATCAGACCATCGCGATGTTGCCGCTCATGGGAGGCGTGTCGTCGCTGCTTCTGACTTTGCGCTCAAGTGAGGCCGACAGACTGTTTGCTCTCGATGACGAATTGTTCCTCATGGAATTGATGAACCGGTGTCGAGGACGCCTCGGGCAGATGACCCTGGCAAGCACCCGCCATGCCTATCCGCTGGTCACGACCTGGGCGCACAAGTTCTCGGCTCCGAGTGCGGCACTGATCGGAGACGCTGCCATCGGCATGCACCCGGTGACCGCGCATGGCTTCAACATCGGCCTCAGCGGCCAGAAGCAACTCGCTCATAAAATACTGACAGCATGTCGCGCCCGCCGCGACATTGCCGATCCCGACATGCTCGGCAGATACGAAAGCCGGCTGCGGCTGTCGGCGGCGCCGCTCTATCATGCCACCAACATGCTTGTCGGTCTTTACTCAAGCGAGCACCCGGCGGCACGGCTTGCAAGACATGCTGGGCTCCGCTTTGCCCAACATCTTCCCTTTGTCCGCCATGGCATTTCGGCGATGCTCAGGCGGTGAATCGCACAGAGCGCTGCCGCTCTGGAGCGCTGTCTCGGCGCGGCTTCTTTGTCTTGCTGGCGCGCGGCGTCGCGGGCAAGGCTGCTTCCTGGTGACGTTGCCGATCATGGCATGATTCGGATCAAGGCACGCGCGCGGGCGAAACCTTGATGATTCGGCAATGCTAAGCCAAAGGTGTGACCCGAAGCATGGTGAGCGCACTGGTTACCCTCGCTGGGTAGTTAACCCGTCCTTCAGTGGGCTTGCATAGGTGTGGTCCTCGCGAACAACGACGGAAGCAAGCTGGTCCATTCATGGCACCCCTAAAGGAAGAAGAATCGCTGGAGGCCAAAATCTGTCAGGATCAGCTTGCTGACCTGAGGGCCGGGCTCTTCGTGTCGATGCCGATAAGCGCGATCCTGTCAGGCCTGATTTGCGCGGTGCAGGCCCTTTCTGGCGGCGGCTTTGCCGCTGCAAGCTGGTTCCTGGTCGTCAATGCGCTAAATGCCGCCCGGCTTGCACTCGCCCGTTTTCAGCTAAAGGAAACGGGGCGCCATCAGGATTTGCTTGGCGTTTTGCCGCGGCTTCGCATGTTTGGCTTCCTTGCCCTTCTGGCAGGGTTTGCATGGTCCTTCCAGGCCGTCCTGACTGTTGGGTACACGACACCTCAAGCACCGATGCATCTGGTCATACTGGCGGGCATTTCCGCTGGTGCGGTTACATATGGCAGTTCGTATGCCGCGGCGGCGACCAGCTTCATCACACCTCCACTCCTCATCACGGTGGCGTGCCTTTTGGCGAAAGGCAATTTTGAACGCTACATTCTGGCTTTCACCGTTCTGCTCTTCATGGGCGGCTTGGTCCGAGCTTCGTTTGTTGGGCAGGCGCGCTTCCGCGAAGCAAGCCGCCTGAGACATGAGGCAGAGCGATTTGCGTCGGAAATGGAGCGCAACTCCAGGGAGGACCATCTGACCGCCCTTCTCAACAGGCGGGGCCTTGAAGACGCTATCGGTCGGTTCGAGACCGCGGATGGCCCTTTCGTGGCAATGCTGATTGATCTGGACGGGTTCAAATCCGTCAACGACACCTACGGTCACAGGACCGGTGATGAACTGCTTGTCATGATCGCCCGCCGCATAGAGCAGGAAGCACCGGAAGGCTCAACGCTCGCTCGTATCGGCGGCGATGAATTCGTGCTGGTTTTTCCCTCGACGAGAGCTTCTCTTTCTGCCAGTGATCTCGCCTCCAATATCATAGCCAAAATTGCTCGCCCCTATATCGAGGTCGCGTCCGTGCGGGTCGGGGCATCGATAGGGATATACTTGGCGCAGACGCCGAGCCTGACTGAAATGTTGTTGCGGGCGGATATCGCCCTGTATACGGCCAAGCGCCATGGCATGAACGAATTTTGCCTGTTCGATGCCGAACTCGACAGGGAACTGCAACGTCGCCAGTCGATCGAACGGGATCTTCATTCGGCGATAAAGACGGGAAGATTGCAACCTTGGTTCCAGCCGATCGTGAAACTCGAAACCGAGACCGTGGTCGGTTTTGAAGCCTTGCTGAGATGGTCCCATCCGACGCATGGTGCCATCTCTCCACCCGAAATCATCACGGCCGCACGCGAAACCGGAATGCTTCAGCTGCTGACGCAAACCGTATTCGCCGACTGTTGTGCTTTTATCGACGGCTTGGTGAAAGCTGACTGTCGTGACATTCGTGTGGCGATGAATGTTTCCCCTCGCGAACTGGAAGCCGGCGATATCGACGACATGGTTCTGGAGGGTCTGGCGGCAAGAGGCCTGCCTGCGACGATGTTCGAAATCGAGATTACCGAAGAATCGCCGGTGGACCCGGACAGAGTGGATGAAAAGCTCGGACGGCTTTCACATGCCGGTATTTCCATCGCGCTCGATGACTTCGGCACCGGCTTTTCTACCTTGGCATCTCTCAAGGACCGTCGGATACGCAAGGTGAAAATAGACCAGGGCTTCATTCGCGGCTTGGCCAAGTCCCGAGAGGACCGACTGCTTGTCAAATCGGTCATCGAACTCGGTGACATGCTCGGGATCGAGGTCATGGCCGAGGGCGTCGAAACAGAGGCTGATCGGCAAACCCTGCACAAGCTTGGCTGCCGAACCGCTCAGGGCTTCCTCTTCTCCAAGGCTGTGCCTTTGATGCAAGCACTGGAAGTGGCAGTCAAACAGCACGCGAACCAGTTGTGACCGCTCCCGCCGCGCCGGCCGTCGCGGCCGTGCGCTGCCGAATTTGGCTACAGAGACTTGCCTGCTCGAAACACGTGGCAGTGGGCGTTGTGCATCAGCCGGCGAACAGTTCCTTGTAGCCGGTCGTCACCATCCAGTTCGCACGGTCGATATGGCTGCGAAGAGCTTTGCGGGCGCGGACCGGGTCAATGGACGGGTCGATGCCGAGAATGCGCTCGGCCATCTCCTTTTCGCTGGCATTGTCGGCGCAGGCATCCAGGATCCGCAGGTAGATCGTGAAATGCTCCCTGTCGTAGCTCGTGAGGTTCTCCGACCAGGGGACTTCATCGCTCAAAGTTGAGCTTCGAGTCTCATCTGTTCCCATTGGTCCATTCATGCCTGCGAACCTCGCCTGTGAGCGCACGCAGTATATCCCAAAATGGGATAATCCGAAACCGGGATTAGTCGCTGATCCGGTCTTTACCCGACCGGTTCGCCTCCATGCCCAAATCCCTTCGATCGCCCCGCCACCAGCGTTTTCTGGCCCAGCTGGTTTCGCTGCGCAAGGCCAAAGGCCTGACCCAGGAGCAGCTGGCTGACAAGCTTGGTCGTCCCCAATCCTTCGTGGCCAAGTACGAGGGCGCAGAGCGGCGTCTCGACGTCATCGAGTTTCTCGACATAACTGCGGCCATTGACGCTGATCCGTGCGAGATTCTGTCCAGCCTCCGGTCCTAGCGGGCGCGCCGCATCTATCATGATCCGGACAGGAATATTGTCTAGGACAATGCCTCAATTTGTTGAAAGGCGAGCGCTGGTTTTCGGAGGAAGCCGCGCGCACGGCGGCGGTGCCTTTGGGTTCTCGACGTAACTGCGCCGCCTGACCAATGTGCGAAAAAACTTGGCGCGCGCCCGCGCGCCTGACGACGCGCACCAGGTGCTCGTGAACCGAGCCCGCTTTTCTTCGGCAAGCTCAGGCGGTCTCGGCCATTCGGCTTCGCCCCTTGGCGTGGGCAGCCCTTCGGGCTGTGACGGCCGCCGCCCTTGCGGGCGGCGCGGTTTGTCTGTTGGCCTTTCCCGGTGGCGCGGGGCGGGCGGCACTCCCTTCTAGACCCGCTGCGGCAGCCCGCAACCCTTCGCGTGCCGCGCAGGGTCCTCCTCTTCGTTCCGGTCCTTCGGATGCGGTCCGCCTACTAGGCGGGCCCTTCCGGTCGCGACTCGCCGCCCACCCCGCTTCCGGGGAAAGGCGCGGCGATTGGTGAGCGGAGGATGAAACGATGCATGCAAACAGCAAGCGTACCACCAGCGGAGAGGCTGGCGCAGGCAAGGGCAGGCGCCCGGGCGCCAGCCTTTATCAAGAGATCACCGACCGCATCATTGCCGAGCTGGAGCGCGGTACCGTGCCATGGGTCAAGCCATGGGGCAGCGCAAAAGCAGGCCTCGGCCTGCCGAGGAATGCGTCCACGGGGCGCAGCTATTCCGGCATCAATATCCTCATCCTGTGGGGCGCCGTCATCGAGCGCAGCTATCCCAGCCAGAATTGGCTGACCTTCCGGCAGGCGCTTGCCCTGGGCGGCAATGTCAGGAAGGGCGAGCGCGGCACGACCATCGTGCATGCCGACCGCTTTGTCCCCAAGGACGAGAAGGAGCGCGCACGCCACGAGGGCGATGCACCACAGGCCGTGCCTTTTCTGAAGCGCTTTACCGTCTTCAATGTCGCGCAGTGCGACAATTTTCCGGAACACCTCCATGCCCCCGCCGAGCCGCTGCCTCAGTGCGAGATCGTGCCGCAGGCCGAAACGCTGATTCGCGCCAGTGGTGCGGATTTCAGGGTCGGCGGCGATCGCGCTTTCTACATGCCGGGCAGCGACCACATTCAGGTGCCGCCGCAGCCAGCGTTCCATCAGCAGATCGACTATTACCGGACCTGCTTTCACGAGCTTGGCCACTGGACCGGCCACCCGACGCGGCTTGCTCGCGACCTCTCCGGCTCGTTCGGCTCCAAGGCTTACGCGCGTGAAGAATTGGTCGCCGAAATCACTGCCGCCTTCGTCTGCAGCAATCTCGGCATCGAGCCGACCGTGCGTCACGCCGATTACATCGGCTCATGGCTGAAGGTGCTGCGCGAGGACAACCGCGCTATATTCCGTGCCGCCAGCCTCGCTTCGAAGGCCGCCGATTTCCTGCTTGGCCTTCAGGCCGATGCCGAAGGCGAGGCGCAAGAAGGGATTGCGGCATGACGATGCACCATGCTCAACTGGCCGACGCCGCAAAGCGAGCAGATGCCCATTTCTGACGGCGCCGGAACTCACCGGCCCGATGCTGAACTATGCCGATCTGCATCGCCAAGGTGCGCCCCGAGCCGCAGCGCGCAGCCAACGAGTCAGTGACTGCCAGCCTTGCCGGCTGCAAGGCTGACGCCGCATTCGGCAATATGCGGCACAAGCTGTTGGCCCTGCTCGGATCACCGGACCGAGAATAGCGTGGTGGCCGGCGGCAATCGCGACCCCTTGCTGCCGCCGGCATGTTCGCGCGCAAGGTGGGCGCTCTGCGACGACAATATCGTGCGCGTCGTGGGCATATGGTGGCAACCGGACGATGCCTTTTCGATCGCTGCGCGACGAGGAAATCGCCGATTCGATGCTCACCGAGATCGGCTTCAAGCATGTCGCCGACAGCAATTTCGCCTGGAAGGACGAGTCCCAAACCGAGACTACCCTGGCGTCGAGAATGGCCGCTTCAGGTTGAGACCTGGCTGCCGCGCTGGGTGAAATTCCCGGCCGAAAGCTACACCAGCCGCGAGGCCTTCCTATTCGCCGATCTGTGCGCAAGGAAGCAGTCGCTGTTCGTGCGCGAATAGTCGATCAGGGCCCGAGCGGCGTTTTCTCGAGTACTGCAGCTAAGGACGCGCGCGCCGCTCCGGGCCGCGCCGGCTCCGATTGATCGTCTTGCCGAGCCAGTGCCGCGTGCGATAAATTCCAACGCCAATTCGCCCCATTTCGGCAGCCCCGCACCGCCCGCATTACTTGCTGAGGCGCCAGGCGCGTGGGTCCAATTGCCAATCCGATTGCCGAGAGAGCCCGCGCCGCCGGCCCCCCGCATATTGCCGCCTGCTCGTTGTGCCCCCGATCGCGCAACCTGTCTCCATTGTGTCTCAGGGACCATTCCCCTGCGCCTGGCTTGACGACCTATGGGCGGATCCGGCCCGCCCGAAACCCTCGCCGGCAGCTTTTTTCCCCGCCGCCTGCGGCGGCTTCCTCGCGCCGCTTCGCTTCAAAAAAGCTCCTCGCTCGGGTCCTCCGCTATCGCTGCGGCCGTGCCGGTTCCGGCGGTCCGGACGCGCCCATCACGGTCCGCCATCGCAGGGGAATGGTCCCCTGCGAGCACCAAGAGGAGACTGAAAATGACCGCAATCGGATACGTCACCAAACAGGAAAACGGCGGCTACAAGGGCCAGCTCAAGACGCTCAGCGTCCGCGCCGACATCGACATCGTGCCCAATCAGGCAAAGAGCGCCGACACCCATCCCGACTTCCGGGTGCTGACGCAAGGGGTCGAAGTGGGTGCGGCCTGGATCCGCACCGGCGAGACCTCCGGCAAGGACTATGTGAGCCTGTCGATTGCGGCCCCCGAGTTTGGCCCGCGCAAGCTCTACGCCAATCTGGGCCGCGCCGCCGGCCAGGATGACGACGACACTTACGCCATCATCTGGAACCCGGTCGACTGACCGGCCGACCCGCAAAGCCCTGCGCCGCCAACCGGCGCAGGGCCTCTCTCAGGACCCGTGAGGCCGCCGAAGGGGGCGGCGAAAACTCGCCCCCCACTCTTCGCCCGTCCCCAAAACGATCTCGCTCGCCGATCCTCGCCTCGCTTGCCCGTAACGAACCGAGGATCATCATGGACGACGAAAACGAACGCGCAGCCCGCGCCAAGAAGGGCAGTCCGTTTCTCAACACCGCGCAGGCGGCCTTCTATATCGGGCTGTCCCAGCGCACGCTGGAGAAGATGCGCCTCAAAGGCGGTGGCCCACAATTCCGCAAGCACGGCCGCTATGTCCGCTATCACATCGACGAACTCGACGACTGGTCGAAGGGGCACGCGCAGGAGACCGCGCCCGAGGATGGCGCGCACGAATCCGGCTCGGCCGGTGAGGGAGGCCGCTCATGAGCCGGCGTCCCACCATCCGTCTGATCGGCAGCCATCTGCGGCGCATTCGAGCCCGCAAGACGATCGTCGTTGCCACAATCGGCCTTGGCCTGATCGGCTTCGCCGCCTTCGGCAAACCATCGCCTTGGCTGGTCTGGAACGCCTCGGCGAGTGCGCCGGTCGGCCTCTATCGCGTCGCATCCGGATCGCCCGCTCGTGGTGATCTCGTACTCGTCCGCCCACCAAGACCGGTCGCCGATCTCGCCGCCGAACGCTTCTATCTGCCCAGCAACGTGCCGCTGGTCAAGCGCCTTGCGGCGCTGCCCGGCGAGCATGTCTGCACCTTCGGCGACGCCATCATCATCGGCGGCGAGATAGCCGCGCGCCGGCTTGCAACCGACACGCAGCACCGTCCGCTGCCTTGGTGGAATGCATGCCGAAAACTCGCCGCCGACGAGGTTTTCCTGCTCGGCAGCGATAAAGATCGCTCGTTCGACAGCCGCTATTTCGGGCCGGTGCCGACCGAAAACATCATCGGGAGGCTCGTGCCGCTATGGACCGAGTGACCCTCCTTATGCTGAGCATGGCGTGTCTCGCACCATGCTCCTGTTCCGCCGCGACCAACACGAAGCCGATCGTCATCTCCCATAGTCCGCAGCTTGCAAGATGGCAGCCCTTCGTAGCCGAAGCAAGCCGGCGTTTCAGCATTCCACAGACCTGGATTTATGCCGTCATGGATGCCGAAAGCCGGGGGCAGACGACGCTCAATGGGCGGCCGGTCACGTCGAGCGCCGGCGCCATTGGGCTCATGCAGGTGATGCCAGGCACCTACGAGGAGTTGCGCACAGAGCTCGGCCTGGGAGCCGCCCCGCACGACCCTCGCGACAACATTCTGGCAGGCACTGCCTATCTGCGCGCCATGTATGACCGCTTCGGATTTCCAGGCCTGTTTGCAGCCTATAACGCCGGGCCGGAGCGCTACGAGCAGCATTTGCAGCGCGGGCGACCGCTGCCTAGCGAGACGGTTTCGTATCTGGAAGAGATCAAGGCGGCGGGCATTTCGGCCGCCGATATGGACGCGCTCACCGGCAAATCCCGTTCCAAAAGCGCGCCGGAAATCCCGTCCGGGCAGTCGCTGTTTTTTCTCCGAAACGGTGTTTCCGTGACCGGCCCGAATGGCCAACTCCTGGTGCCGCTCGGATCGGAGCGAGCAAGGTCAGGCCGGCCGGATCGCAGGTGAGGGCAGCGGCTACCGTGGTTCGGGCGGGGGCCAGGGGGGGCAGGTGCGCGGAAGGCAAGATAAAGGCAGCGCCTCCTGGAGGCCGCGAAGTCTTTGTCTGCACATCGTTTTCCCAGGAGGTTGCCTCCGGGTCCAGGAGGGTCTGGCGGGCAAGCCTCTGATTTCGCTGCTGGTTCATCGGAGGCCGCATGCAGGATGACGAATTCACGCCGAAGCTCGGCAAAATTGGCTGGCGCGGCTCGAAGGCGGGCAAACGCTACGCCGGCCAGATGCAGGCCGCGGTCAACCGAGCAGGCGGCAGGAGCGGACGCGGCAGCCGCTTCATCGGAAGCCGGGTGGGGCGCGGCGGGGCTGCTGCCACAGTTCTTAGAGCGCGCGACCGCCACGCGGCGTTTCGGCAGCGGCGCGCAGTCGTCAAGGCACGCATCGTCAAGCTGGCCGGCAAGGGAGTCGACGGGGCTCGTGCGCACCTCCGCTACCTCCAGCGCGACGGCGTCACCCGGGAAGGCGAGCGTGGCGAGCTCTACGCTGCCGACAATGACCACGCGGACGGCAGGGCCTTTCTCGATCGCTCGAACGGTGACCGTCATCAGTTCCGCTTCATCGTCGCCCCTGAAGACGGTATCGAGTATGATGACCTGAAGCCGCTCACCCGGCGCCTCATGGCGCAAATGGAAGAAGACCTCGGCACCAGGCTAGACTGGGTGGCCGTCGACCATTTCAACACCGGCCATCCTCACACCCACATCATCGTGCGCGGCAGGGACAATCACGGCGAAAACCTCGTCATAGCGCGGGACTACATCTCCTCTGGCTTGCGCGAGCGCGCAGCCGAACTGGTTAGCCTCGACCTTGGCCCGCGCACCGACCGCGAGATCGAGCAGCGCTTGCGCCAGGAGATGGAGCAGGAACGCTTCACCAGCATCGACCGGCAGCTGATGCGCATGCGCGACGATGAGGGGTGTGTCTCACTGGCCAGCCGAGACACCTTTCGCCAGACGCTGCACCAGGGCCGCCTGCGCAAGCTCGAGCGGATGGGCCTCGCCGAGGAGATGCCTGCGGGTCGCTGGCGCCTGGAGGATGAGCTCGAAGCCACGCTACGCCGCATCGGCGCGCGCGGCGACATCGTCAAGACCATCCATCGCGAGCTGACCGGCAAGGGGCTCGTCCGCAGTGCCGCCGACCATCTTATCCACGATCGATGCGACGGGTCGGCTCAAACCGTGGTCGGACGTGTCGTCGGGCGCGGGCTGGCCGACGAAATCACTGACCGCCATTACCTCGTCGTCGACGGCGTGGACGGCAAAAGCCACTATTTTGATATCGGCAAAGGCGAGGCCACCCAACCGACACCAGAGGGCTGCATAGTGCGGGTCAGACCGAGGGACACCGGGCCAAGAAAAGTCGACCGCACAATTGCCGGCATCGCCACGGTCAACGACGGGCGCTACAGCATCGATATACATCTCAAGCATGACCCCTCGGCCACCGAACGCTTTGCCGAAACGCACGTGCGGCGACTGGAGGCGATCCGCCGTGCGACCGGTGGCGTCGAGCGCGAGCCGGACGGCACATGGACAGTCGCGCCCGACCATCTCAACCGCGTCGCGGATTACGAGCGTCAGCGAGCGAGGGCCCAGCCTGTTGTCGTTGACAAGCTCTCATCAATGCCGCTGGAGAGCCAAGTAGGCTTCGACGGCGCCACCTGGATCGACCAGGAGCTGGTATCAGCCCACCCTGAGTCCTTGCGCGACTCTGGCTTCGGTCGCGAAGTACGTCAGGTCCAGGCCCGCCGACAGCAGTGGCTGATCGCGCAAGGTCTTGCCCATGATGCGCAGGATCGGGTCATCTATCGCGCCAACATGCTTTCAATGCTGCGCCAACGAGAGCTGAACCGTGTTGCCAGTCAGCTCTCGGACGAACTCGGGCTCTCGTATTCTGAAGCGCAGCATGGCAATCGAATAGACGGAACGCTGCGCCGCTGCGTCGAGCTCGCCGGCGGAAAATACGGTGTCATCGAGAAATCGCGCGAGTTCACGCTGGTGCCTTGGCGGCCGGTGCTTGAGCATCATATCGGCAAGGAGGTGTCTGGCGTGGTGCGCGCCGAGGGGATTTCCTGGACGATCGGACGCCAGAGGAGCGGGCCCGGCGTTTCGTGAATGGCTATAATTTATTTGTCCGCGTTGAAACAGGTTCTCAGCCCAGACGGAGTTCCTCCGCTACCGCCTTCAACTCACCGGAGAAAGCATGCGGAAACAGAAGGCTCGCGCCCACGCTCTTGACGCAGCCGCAAACACCTGAATCAATAACAAGGTCGGTCGAAGCGGCCGCTCATGATCGCGTGAAATACCTGCTCACGATCAAATGAAAGTTGCGCTCACCATCACGTGAAATGGCTGCTCACGATCAGCGAAATGCGCAGGCAGAGGGGGTGTCGGGCTGAACATGGACCCGTGATGGACATAATTGCCACGCGAATCTTCATGTTCCCCTAACCGGCCGGAACGATTTCCGGGCAGGCTCAACAAATTAAGGAGTAGCTCGTTCCGTGTCCAAGCCCAGACAAGTCTTGGTTTTCTCACGGGCGCGATACAAAAGGCACAGGCTGGACTTGGCTGCCGGAGGCGGGGCTTGTCGACCGCTCGATGGAAAGTGAGATGCGAGGCGGAGAATCACCCATGTGCAGAGCGGCAAGGCGCTCGCCTACCTCCCTGTCATTCACCGTTAGCCGATGGTTTAGACGAAGATAGTCCGTCCATGTCGGCGTGCGGAATGTCTCGGTCCAAAGCGTCGACTTCTGAAGGTCGCGCTGGAGGGTCCAGTCCCGCGCACCGGCGCGGCTCTGAACGCGCCGCCTTTCGCGCATGCAGCTCAGAAATTCATCGATACTCTCCTCGAGTATCGAGTACTCCACCTTGATCACGATCGGACCGCTCCTGGGCTTCAAAGGGAGGGCCAGTTCTGGTGGCCTGAAGTCGACGGCCGCTTGATCCGATTCCTCCCATAGCCGCACCGGCAATAGCTTTCCCACAGCCGCGACCAGCAACAGTGCCGCTGCAGCACCTTCCAAAGCCGACGTCAGCGAATAGTACTGCGCGACAGCACCCCAGATCCAGCTGCCCGCTGCCATGCCGCCGTAGGTCAAGGCGTAATAGATGGACAGGGTGCGACCAACGACCCACCTTGGGCTTGCCAACTGCACACACACGTCGGTTCCGGTCCAGGTGACAACCCAGCCAGCGCCACCGATTGCAAGCGCGATCGCCGCCACAGCCACCGACGATGTGAGGGCCATCAAAAGGCAGCACGTTGCGCAAGCAACGGATGCGAGCGTGATCAATCGGTTCTGGGACGTGATGCGTCTCAAGTAGTTGCTGCCAATGCCGGCCATGAAGGCGCCTGTACCGAAGCCGGCCAATAGAACGCCGTAAACAATTGGCCCTCCCGCCAGATGGTCGCGAACCAGGAGGGGGAGCAGAGCAAGGATCGAGATGCTTGACAGCCCGAACAGGGTTGCACGCACAATCGCCACTCTGATCTCTGAGGATATTGCCGTGAATCGCATGCCATCATGAATGGCCGTAGTCATTCGCTCGCGCGGAAGAGGCGAAGAGCGAACTTGCCACTTTGAGCGCAGAACAGCGCTCAACGGAACCAGGTCACTTAGCGCAGCGAGGGCGAAAGCGGTAAGGGGGCCCAGCAAAGCTAAGATTACACCGCCCAGCGCCGGTCCTATGCTGCGAACCACGTTGTACCCCACCGACATCAGCGTCACTGCAGCGGGTATGTCGCGCTTTTCCAGGATATCGCCTACGGACGCGTGCCATGCTGGATCGTTCAAGGCAAAGCCGCATCCGGCCAAGAAACTCAGTCCCAGGATCAGCCATGGACTAACAAAGCCCAGTCCCACCGCGAGTGCCAGCGCCGTGGATGCCAGTGCGATAAGGCAGTGTCCGGCAAGCATCACGCCGCGGCGGCTGAAGCTGTCTGCAATGGCTCCAGCAAGGATCGACAAGAAGAACGCAGGCAATGTCGATGCAGCCTGTACGAGCGCAACCATCAGATCGGAGGCTGAAATCGTGGCCATGAGCCAGCTTATAGCCACGCTCTGCACCAGCCAGCCAAGGCTGGATATCTGCGTGGCTGTCCAGATAGAACGAAAGACCGGGTTGTGAAGAGGGATCAGTGTGTTTGCCGCAAGGCGCGGAGGATCTTGACGCCGCATCACTTCTTCACCTCCACTGGGTGTCGTTCTTCCGCTCATTTTGCTTACAGCGGTGCGCTCTCTGCACAGACTGCGTCACAACGAAGTTCCGAGATCGCGCTCGCAACAAGGACAATGTCGCATCCACGGTGCTGATGCGCGTTCAGGTACCAACCTGGCCGTTAGCTGATGGGTCCCGCAGCCCGCTTGGTGCGGTCAGTTCTGCCCTGCGACTCTTGACTTTGGACGGTGCTAGCGCCCCGATGGCCGGCTTGTCAAACTGCCGTAGTGCCAGCACATCCATCCCATCTGTTGACCGCGATCTCCGACGAGGTCGAGCAGCAGTAGGTCAACGGCAAATCTGGGTATTTCCGCTTCCGGTCGAGCGCGTAGCCATCGTCCGGACACCCGAAGACGTTCATCACCCATGCGACCACGCGCCGGAGACGATGCGACACGGCGGTAGCGGTTCACCAGAGGACGTGCGTTCTACTCAGCAGGAACATTGTTCTGCCGATCGTCGGCTGCGCCAGCCGCCACGTAAAGCGGCGCCAGCGTCATTGGACTCCCGCTTTGCAGGTTTCGCCTAGGGCCTGCATCAGGTCATCGATAATGTCCTGAGGATGTTCAAGCCCTACAGAAATTCGCAGCAATCCGCCTGGCGCTTTGGACTTCGCACCTTCGACGGATGCGCGATGCTCTATCAGAGAATGCGTCCCGCCAAGGCTTGTCGCCCGGACAACAATCTTCAGGCGGCCGGCCACGGCCATTGCAGCATCGGCTCCGCCCTCGACGATAAAGGATAGCATCGCTCCGTAATGGCTCATTTGCCGCGTAGCAAGATCGTGTCCCGGATCAGTTTGCAAACCAGGAAAGAGCACTTTTTCCACGCGCGGATGAGACGCTAGGGCCTCGGCCACTTTCTGTGCGCCTTCGCAATGGGCGCGCATGCGGACAGGCAATGTCTGCAGGCCCCGCAACGCCAGCCAACAGTCGAAGGGCGCTGCGACGCTGCCCTTGTGTTTCTGGACCATCCGCAATGGGCGACCGAGGGGTGACGCGTTTGGGACAATGACGACACCGGCCATCAAATCCGAGTGGCCGCCAATGTACTTTGTCGCCGAGTGCATCACCGCGTCTGCCCCGATTTCGAGTGGCAGTTGAAGCACTGGGGTGGCCCACGTATTGTCCACCACCGCCAAGGCGTCTGCCTCGTGCGCGATTGCGCAGATGGCCGCAATGTCGACAACGCGGATCATCGGGTTTGACGGCGTCTCGACCCAGACGAGGCCAGTCCGCTTCGATGTCACTGCGGCGCGCAAAGCGTCCAAATCGCGCATGTCGACGGCGGCAAAGTCGAAGCGAGACCCAATGTCGGTCTCTTCGATCAGCGAACGAATGCCGAAATACATGTCATCCGGCAGAACGATCCGATCCGCCGACGGATGGCTCTCAAACACTGCAGCGATTGCGGCCATGCCCGACGCGAAGGCGATGCCGTGTTCCCCTCCCTCGAGCGTGGCCATGGCCGCCTCGAACGCATTGCGTGTCGGATTTCCATCCCTTGTGTATTCGAAGCCGGACGGAAATGACCCGTTGACACCGCGTTCGAACGTCGTGCTGGTGTGCAGCGGCATGGATACGGCCCCCGTGGCCGCGTCGACCCCTCGGCCGCAGTGGATCGCCTTCGTCTCAAAACGCATCGGTTATTTCCTTCCTAACGGGCAGTTGCAATTTCGCCCCGGTCATTATACTGACCGCAATAGGTGAGCCGAGGTCCTAAGTCAATATAATGACCGATGTTACGACAGCGATGGGTTCCGAGCAGGTGCTTGGCAAAGCGATAGCGGTTCGAATCCGAGACTTGAGGCGCGACCAAAATCTGACCCTGGATCGACTGGCAAAACTGAGCGGGTTGTCCAAGGGAACCGTCGTCTCGCTGGAGCAAGGCAAGGCGAACCCCAGCATCGGCATACTTTGCCGACTGGCGGCGGCGTTTTCGCTCTCCGTGGCCGATTTGCTGAATGACGATGCTTCTACAGTTCGCCTTCCTATTGAGCGGACAGAGACAAGGACACTTTGGACAAGCGCCAAAGGAAGCTTTGCACAACTTCATTCATCGACCTCGGGACGTACGATGTTCGAATTGTGGAGCTGGGTCATTATGCCGGGCGACGTGTTTTCCGCAGACGCTCATAGTCCGGATACGCGTGAGCTGATCTCGGTGACTCAAGGGTCCCTGAGTGTCGTGGTGGGTACCCATGCAGTAATTTTGAGCCAGGGCGAGAGTGCGCGGCTTGTCACTGACCAACCGCATTCATACGCGGCGGCATCTGATGTGCCCGTCCACTTCTCGATGGCGGTTCTTGAGCGTGGTGGACGGCGAGGTCCGGGCCCCTCGTCGACGGCAACGAAGATGCCTGGGCCCGCTCCGTAATTTTCTTCGATCACCAACAAACGCCCACTCACGACAGGAGAAATACCGTTGTACGTTCCGCCCCATTTTGCCGTACACGATCAGAACGCCCAGTTTGACCTTATCGAGAGACACCCGCTCGGCATCCTGGTCACCCAAAGCAAAGGCATCCTCGACGCGAACCACGTCCCCTTTGAGCTCGACCGCTCGAAGGGAGACAAGGGCGTCCTCAATTGTCATGTTGCCCGCAAGAACCCAGTCTGGAGGAAGTCGCCAATGGCGATGAGGTTCTCGTAATCTTCCGTGCGGCCGACGCTTACATCTCGCCGAACTGGTATCCGAGCAAGCATGAATTCCACAAGCAGGTGCCGACGTGGAACTATCTCGTCGTCCATGCCCACGGACGCATCACTGTCCGGGATGATGAGCGGTATGTGCGCCGCAACGTGGCGAAGCTCACTCACATGCAAGAAACCTCGCAGCCGGTCCCATGGAAGATGGGCGACGCGCCGAAGGACTTCATCGACACGATGGTCAAGGCAATCGTCGCCCTGGAGATCGAGATCACCGGCCTGGTTGGAAAATCAAAACTCAGCCAGAACAAAGAGGTGCGCGACATTCAGAACCCTGGTGAAATGCTGCGTGCCCAAGGGACCATTGCGATGGGAGAAGCGATGCTCGCGGCTGCGGCGGCCAAATCCCAATAGCATGTGTCTTGTCCCGACAAAGCCGCTGGTGACGGCTTCCGACGGGTCACCTAGCTGTGAGCTTTCAGAGGGTTGTCCATTCGGACCGGACCGAGGAGACTGGAGTTACCAAGCTGCAGCACTCACCGGAGGGTCCGAAT